>JANWVM010000009.1:54082-61825 GCA_025056115.1 Gloeomargarita sp. SKYG116 | reverse complement strand
GGTTGCCGTTCCGGTTGTCCGCGTCCCCGTATCCATTTGCATTGACCCTGTGGAGTCACAATCCGAAACTCACAGTGGCAGGTAGTTAGATGCTGGCGTGAGTTTTCTAGTGATGCCCGAATCACTGGCAAATCCTCAGGAACGACTAGCTGCCAAAATGATTGAGGATTTCCTAGTATTTGCTCTGGGGTTAACCCGTAGAGCTGTGTACAGCCTGAACTGACATATAAAAAGGCTTCACGGTCATCTGGCCACTGTTGATAGCGCCATACTGCTACCGGCAAATTGCTCAGGATATGTTGCAAGAGTCGCTGGTTCTCGGAGAGGGCCTGTTGGGTATTTTTCAGCTCTGTAATATCCACAGCAATTCCTAGTACCTGTTGCGGTTGTCCCTGTGGATTACGTTTGAAAACCTGGTCGCGACTTAATAACCAGCGCCATTCACCGGTCTTGGTACGCATCCGATACTCCACCATGACTTCTCTATCCATTTGCGGGTCGCGTAAACGTTCGATGTTCATTTGAATAACGGGCATATCTTCGGGATGGACTAGTCGAGCAAATAACTCACTCCCCATTGCTTGGATTTCTGCCGGTGTGTATCCCAAAACCAACTCGATTTCGGGATTGACGAAAACATTACACTGCTGTTCTAGGTCATAGATGTAAATAATGGCTTTGGTGGCAGTGATAATCCTCTCTAGAAATTCTTTATTTCTTTCTAATTCCAGTTTTGCTAGCTTTGTTTCGGTAACGTCTAAGATGATGCCATCCCAAAAACACTCATCACCTCTTTGTCGCATCTGGGAGCGCCCCTCTAGCCACTTTAATTTCCCAGAAGGAGTTATAATTCGCCATTCACAATGCCATGGTAATCGCCCTTGAACCGCTGCCTGGACTGAGGAGGATAACTTTTCTAGGTCATCGGGATGCGTATGTTTTTGCCAAAAGGCGTGCGGATCAATCATTATCTCGCCAACTGGTAGTTCAAAGATTTCCTCAGCGTAATCACTCACATAACTTAAATAGGCAGGTCGTTCAGGGGTTTGAGGATGGTAGCGATACACCATACCTGGAACATTCTGAACAAGGGTCGCTAAAAACTCTCGACTATCGCGCAATTCTTGTTCAGCCCGCAGCAACTCAGTGACGTCCCGCCCTACTGATTGAATTGCCAGTAATTGACCGCTATCATCAAACATTCCTAGAGTGATGCATTCAACATAGAGGATTTGCCGTCGTTTGTTGCGAATTGGTTTAGTGAAAGAAAAGATGGGATTGGTTGGGGTTAACGCTTGAATTCTTTGTTGCAAGGCAGCCAGGTCTTCGGGCCGGGCGATAAAGTGATCCCATTTCAGACCTACAATTTCATCCAAGGTGTAGCCTAGGGCATGACAAAGGGCAGGATTGGCGAAGGTAATTGTTGTATCAGGAAGGGAATACACCAACAAATCGGTTTGATACTCAACTAAATTACGATACTTTTGCTCGCTCTGGATAAGCATTTGCTCTAATCGCTTGGCTTGGGTAATATCTGCCATCGCGCTTAGAAAACCCACAACTTGCCCCGCATCATTGCGTAAAACCGTAAGATATGAGTGTACCCAAATGACTTCACCATTCGGTTGTTGAATACGATATTCCAATTCCCTGTCTTGCGGGTTTTGTAGGATGGCTTGCCACATCTCGTGGACTCGCTGGCGGTCGTCGGGATGAATACTGTTTACCCAGCCATGCTCTAGTAAATTTTGCATTGGGACTTGCAGCATTTTCATCAGGGCATTATTCGCGTAAATACATTCTCCATGTGCATTGGTTAAACCTACACCAATTGGCAAAGAGTTGAGCAAAAAGTAATAGGGTTGGTCTGCCAGTTCTGGCTGCATTCTTTCCCAGGAAGTGGCCTGAATGATTAACCCGATGTGCGCAGCTAACATGACTGCCTGCTGATAAATCATTTCCCCAGGCGACGTTACCCAGTCAATGACCAGCCATCCTGAACCCTGCTGGCGTACAATCACGGGTAGGCACCACCGTTCACCTAAGTCTTGGATGATTTTTTGAGCTTGCCAAGTTGGTGGTAGTGCGGCGATGGCGGTATATTCCCCTACCTGCAAAATCATCTGCTGACCCTGGCACAGCGCAATTTGCTTACATCCCCATTGCTGCTGTAATCTCACCATGAGAGAGCGAATGACTTGAGCAACTTCGATGCCCGCCTGTAGTTGTGAAGTCGCTCCCTGTAGTAGTAGTCCAAATACCGCTTGATCCATTGCTATATCATTCTGCTATTTTATTAAACTGAATTGGTCATACTTCTTCAAGTATAAAAGCTCTTTTGCTTAAGCGGTAAATAATATGGATATAACGATATACAATCTAAATTTACGTACTTGCTGCCCCAAAATCGGTAATTCTTCGGATGCACTTTTGCGAGATTCATGTATTGGTTATGGGTGGATCAAGGTAATCAGTGATGCCGGCTTTACGCAATTGCCAGCCAGTAGGGGTTTCGCAGATTTCCACAAGGGCGCCAAATTCGCATCGAATCTCTGGTTGGTCTGGCAATAGTCCCCAGGTTGCTCCCCAAACAGAGGCGCCATGCCCTACAAGGAGTAAATTTCCGGGAAATTGCTGAACCAAGTGAACGGCAACCTGACCGGCGCGGGCGATGGCAGCTAGGCCGTCTTCAGGGTACTGGGGCAGGTAGAACGGTTGGTAATCGGGGCAAATTTCGGGGAAGCGTTTTTGAATCATCTGAGGGGGGTGAAGTTGGGGAGCGGTAGCGAAAAATTCGCGGGTTAAGGATTCACTCAGGCCGGGTTCAACGTAAATCGGCAGTTGTTTGGCGCGGGCAACCGGCTGGGCAGTACTGAGGGCGCGTAAAAAGGGAGAACTGAAAATGTAATCCAGTTGCCGGTCAGCGAAAAAATGGGCTAGTTGCCGGGCTTGGGTATGCCCTAGAGGGGATAAATCAGGGTCGTCAGGATAGGCCGCCTGGGTTTGCCAGTGGGGATTATCCGTATCTTCACGGTGCATGTGCCGGACGATCCAAATGGTTCGCATGGAACTTTTAGCCGAGGGACCGGGGAAGCTCGCGCCCAAATTCTAACAGACCATCTGGGATGGGCATACACTGGGTAGGCAGGAACAGGAATGGACAGGTGAGCCTATGGCGGACACGGGTAAACTTTTGATGGTTACGGGTGCGGTGTTGTTTTGCCTTGGTTTACTACTCGTTTTTAGCAGCCGATTTTCTTGGTTGGGACGTCTGCCGGGGGATATCGTGATTCGCAACGATAATTTCACCTTTATTGCGCCGTTGGGGACGATGCTCCTACTCAGCCTGGTGCTGACCCTCTTGCTCAACCTGATGGCTCGGCTGTGGCGATAAATTTCCAGCTTTGGCTCTGGTACTCTCCTGGGAAGATGGGTTAAACTCTCACCCAGTGATGTATTCCAGGTGTGTACATGCCTATCTTCGCCACCGCAACGGTTGCTGCTGACCCCACTGGCGTCTTGATTGCTGTACTGTTAAGCCTTATGGTCATTTACCTGGCCAGTCGGCTAGGGGGTGAGATTTGCGCGCGTTTTGACTTGCCGCCAGTGCTGGGGGAGTTGTTGGCAGGCGCGCTGATCGGTATTTCGGTGCTCCATTTATTGGCCTTCCCCGAACATGGCCTGACAGCGCAGGATTCGTTGCTGATGCGAGGCGTGCAATCGTTTTTGCATTTGACGCCGGAAGTACAAGAAGCAACATTTGTGGCGCAAGGGGAAGTAATAAACCTGCTGTCAGAGTTGGGCGTTATCATTCTGCTGTTTGAAATTGGGTTGGAGTCAAATTTACAGGAATTGCTCCGGGTGGGGATACAAGCTACGTTGGTGGCGGTAGTCGGGGTAACAGTACCGTTTGTGGCTGGGACAGTGGGTTTGATCACGCTGTTTCACGTGCCGACGATTCCTGCCATTTTTGCGGGAGCGGCTCTGACCGCGACGAGTATTGGCATTACGGCTAAGGTGCTTGCCGAGTTACAGCAATTGAGTTCGCCAGAGGGGCAGGTCATTTTGGGGGCAGCGGTGCTGGATGATGTGCTGGGCATCATCATTCTGGCGGTGGTAGCCAGCTTGGCTAAAAATGGCGAAGTGGAAATCGGACGGGTCGTGTATTTGATTGTGGGAGCAGCGGTTTTTCTGGTTGGTTCGGTGCTGATTGGTCGCTGGTTGAGTCCGGCTTTTATTGGTCTAGTCAACAATATGAAAACCCGCGGCAGCTTGTTGATCATGTCCCTGATCCTGATGGCGGTCCTGGCGGTCATTGGTGCGGCGATTCAACTGGAAGCCATCTTAGGTTCTTTCACAGCGGGGTTAATCCTGTCGGAAACCGAGCGGCAACAAGAAATTGAGGAGCGAGTATTGCCCTTAGCGGACTTTTTCGTGCCGATTTTCTTTGTCTGTGTGGGGGCGCGGACTGATTTTAGTGTGTTTAATCCAGCGATTCCGGCCAACCGGGAGGGTCTAGTCCTGGCGGCTTTCCTGGTGGTGGTGGCAATTGTGGGAAAGGTGACCAGTGGCATTGGCGCTGGTTGGGGGGAAACCAAACTCAATCGCCTGGCAGTGGGTGTGGGCATGATCCCGCGCGGGGAAGTCGGGTTGGTCTTTGCGGCAGCCGGGTCGAGTAGTGGGGTACTGAGTGACGCGCTGGATGCTGGGATTGTGGTAATGGTGATTTTAACGACGTTCCTGGCTCCCCCCCTGCTGCGTTTAGTGTTCCCGAATCAACCCGCCACCCCTGTTCCCACACCCGAACCCCATGTTTAACACTGAATACGAACAGCTCAAACGCTGGCTACTGCAAACAACGGTCGGACTGGCTGGGGCAGCCTTTGCGGTTTGCTGGTGGATTTATGGCCTGGATGTGGCGGTGAGTTACCTGCTAGGGGCGATGGTGGGCGTTCTTTACTTGCGGTTGCTGGCGCGGGGTGTTGGGCAATTAGGCGTCACTCAAACTCGTTTTTCGCCGCTGCCCGCTTCACGGCTATTGTTGGTGGTAGCTTTATTTATCTTGGTGGCGCGTTGGCCGCATCTGCAATTGCTGCCGGCAATCCTCGGTTTTTTAACCTACAAGTTGACCATTTTCCTCTATACCATCCAGACGGTACTAACGGGGGGCCAAGACCAGGCTCGGACGACTGCCGTTGAGGGCCAACTGCCGCAACCACCGGCTCAGGAATCGCTCCCCCACCCGCCGGGCAACGTGCTGGGCGAATTGGCTCGTCTCCGGGCGGAAAATCATGCGGGAGACCAGGGGTAAAAAGCGGCGGGGTTCAAAGCCAGGAGCATCTTGCAAAATCTGCCATAGCGACCGTAAATGTTCCCAGGTGGCTGGGGTAACTCCAGGAGTCGACGTCAAGGGTCGGTGACCATTGGGTATGAATTGCTGCCACAACTGCTGTCCCCACTGGTCAATGCCCAAGGCGAGTTCTTCGGCCAGTTTTTCCCGAATGAAACGACCTCGCTCCGAAAACAGAAAATCCCCCACTTGTATCAGCACCTTTTCCAGGTCGAAATCGTCGCTGTTAGCTGCATTTTTTAAGAGATTTTCCAAACGATTCCAGCGAAATGTCCCATCTTTGAAGAGCAAATCACGCAGTGATTGTCGCAACTCCGGCGCGGGGTCGGTGAGGAGTCGTTTCGCCACGTAGGGATAGGCCACACTCAAGACTTTGAACTGCGGGTCAATCGAAATCGCCACCCCTTCGAGCGTCACCAGCGACCGGATAATCAACGCATAATAAGCCGGCACCTGAAACGGGTACTCATACATCAATTGCGAGAGACGGTCGGTGATGGTCTTGATGTTAAGTTGGGAAACACTAACTCCCAATGCCCCTGCCGGACCCAGGATTTCGGTAAACGCCTGCGTCAAGGCTGGCTTGATGGGCGTCAAGTCCGTATCCGGCGTCAGAAACCCAAGATTGACATAATCCATCGCCAGCGCGTCGTAGTCCCGGTTGACCATGTGGACAATGGCGGCAATCAACCCATAACGTTGCTGGGGGCTGACATAACTCATCATGCCGAAATCCAGGTAAGCCAATTTGCCATCCAGTGTTGCCAAGAGGTTGCCAGGATGGGGGTCGGCGTGGAAGAAACCATGTTCTAATAATTGCCGCAAGGAACATTGCACCCCAATCGCCACCATTTTTTTGGTATCTAAACCGGCGGCCAGCATTTGCTCTATGTCTGTCAGTTTAATACCGTTGATCCACTCCATGGTTAACACCCGTCTCCGGGTCAAATGCCAGTAGATTTTCGGCACATAAATGTCAGCAATGTGACCGTACAAACGGGCAAATTTTTCGGCATTTAACCCCTCCTGGGTGTAGTCCATTTCTTCGTATAAACGGGTGGCAAATTCATCCAGGATGGCAACCAGGTCACTCCGAATTCGTTTGACCCGTTTTTTTACCCATGCCAGCAAATGTCGCAGGATGTAGATATCTAAACTAATTTGCTCAACCAAACCAGGCCGTTGGACTTTGACAGCTACCCATTCACCACTATGCAAACGCCCTTTGTACACCTGCCCCAAGGACGCGGCTGCCACTGGTTGGGGGGACAGTTCCGCAAACAAAACCTCCGGTTTTTGTCCCAGCTCTTCCTCAATAAATTGATAGGCAACTTCGTTGGGGAAGGGAGGCAGTTGGTCTTGCAGTAACGTCAATTCCTCCAGATAAACCGGGGGGACTAAATCAGGACGGGTGGATAACGCCTGCCCAATCTTGATTGCCGCTGGCCCCAGCGCCGTCAATAACTCACGAAATTGCCGCGCGCGATGCGCTTCCCGCCGCTTGAGTTGTCCGGTGAGCCGGTCAAACCCTAACTGCAGCGCAAACCATAACAACGGCCCCACAATCGCCAGCGCTCGTCGCCAAACCCGGAACCGCTGGGCGTCATACACTTGGGCAATCTGTTCTGGGTCATACCGCTCGGCTGCCGTCCCCGGTAATAAAGCCACGTCCATCCCCGCCTCCCGCTTTTGTAACGGATTGTAACAATCATAGTTGCCTGGTGTCGAGAGCGGTGAGATGACCGCCTAGCGGTACAATAAAACCCGTTACCCCAAGTAAGCGCTATGATTTCCAGCAACGATTTTCGACCTGGCATCACAATTGAGCTTGACGGTTCGGTGTGGCGGGTGGTGGAATTTTTGCATGTCAAGCCAGGGAAAGGGTCGGCCTTTGTGCGCACCACCCTCAAAAATGTACAGACTGGCAAGGTGCTGGAACGAACCTTCCGGGCTGGGGAAATGGTGCCCCAAGCAATTTTGGAAAAACGCACCATGCAGCATACGTACCGCGAAGGCGACCAGTACATCTTTATGGACATGGAAACCTATGAAGAACGGCGTTGCTCACTCCAGGAATTGGGCGACCGGGCCAAGTACCTCAAGGAAGAAATGGAAGTGAATATGGTCACCTGGAACGACCAAATCCTAGAAATTGAACTGCCCAATACAGTCGTGCTCACTGTTGTGGAAACCGACCCTGGCGTGCGGGGCGATACGGCCACCGGCGGCACCAAACCCGCAATTTTGGAAACTGGCGCCCAGATTCAAGTGCCGCTATTTATCAACGTGGGCGACCGCATTCGGGTTGATACCCGCACCGACACCTATCTGGGACGAGAATGACCGTGGAATTGACGTTCCAACAACTCCAGGAATTACTCCTAACCCTGCGT
>JANWVM010000009.1:0-53774 GCA_025056115.1 Gloeomargarita sp. SKYG116 | reverse complement strand
GGAAGCGCCCGTTAACGGAGAAGTCATCGAAATCCTGGTCGAAAACGGTCAACCCATTGAGTTCGGGCAAGTGCTCATGCGGTTGCGTCCCGAGTAATTCCCCAGCACACCGCCCCGACATATTGTGGCCCTAGCGCCAGCGGCTGCCATTGCGCCCACCATCCCCCCCTGATTCCTAAATGCGCACCCCTTATCGTTTCCAAGCCAGAAAAATGTTTGATAAGTCCCGCCAGACCGGTGCCCCAAGCCTTGGCATAGGCTTCCTTGGCAACCCAAGATTGGAGAAAAAATCGTGTTTTTTCTGGTAAAGATAAGCCTTGGCAAATCACTTGTTCTGCAGGCGTGCAGTAGCGTCGTACCAACCGGTCCAAGCAGCGCAATGGACGTATCTGCTCAATATCCACCCCTACCTCGTATAGCCGGCTGAGGGCAAACACGATGCGCGTCCCGCTATGACTGAGATTGAAATGGAGAGACTGTCCAGGTAACTGTAACTTCCCCCAACGATTCCGCTCGAAACCAATATCGGCGGGAGCTACTCCCAAATAAGTGCCCAACAAAACCCGGAGTAACCCACGACTGAGACAAAAGTTTTGGCGTTTTTTGGCACAGGTGAATCCTGCCATTTCTGCTTGGTCTGCCAGCGTAAGAATGCCCATCAATTCCTCTAGCCGTTCCGTCGGCCAATCCAGGGCATCCACCCAATAAACATCAATTTCTTTGACCGGTAATTCCACCCTGTCAAACGTCGAGTGAAGAGAGAATTGGTAAGGTTGGTTCACTGGTTCATCTTCTCCAAGACTGCTACTGCCGATGGAGAAGAACGGTTGAGGTAGTTGAAAATCCAGAATTTAATCATGGCATCTAACACCACTGGCACTGTCGCAATAAAGGTGTAAATCAAGCGGCGGTTAGGCGTCAGGCCAAAGTGTTCAGATAGGGTTTCCAGCAGGACTTCCCATCCCTCGACCGAGTGGAACCCCACAAACAAGTCCGTCACCAGAATAAAAATAAACACCTTCGTTGGGTCGTTCAGGTTACGGAAAAAGCGGTCAATGAAGCCCCAAAGCACCGGGAACTGGTCTCGTCCCAGTCGCGCTACGATGAGAAAAACAATGATGCCGCTCAAATCAGCTAACAGATTCGCCAGTCCGTCCACCGCCCGGTAGGCATTCTTGCGGAAAATTTCTAGGGCTTTTTCCTGCAGCGCTTCTTCACGGCGAGTCGAAAAATCAGGATTGAGACCCAGCAGATGGGTAAACTCCATCATCTCTTTATACCGGACAAATTCCGCTATTGTTTCCTCACGAATTTCTTCGCGGAAAAAGGGCCGAACACTGGTGGGATGAACCGTAATGAAATGGTCTAAGAGGGGGGTGTAGATCAAATTCTTTGTCAAAACTTGGGTGAGTAAGGGTAACAGCAAGAGCAAGCAAAGAAACCGGATCGCAGTTTGCCCCTGGCGGCGAAAGGCGCGAATTTCCTCTACAACTTGTTTTTCATAGCCCGGTTGCAACTCCTGAGTAAATTCCTGGAGGGTTGTCAGAAAAGAACCACTTTCTTTCTTCTTGCGGCGCTCTAGGGGAGATTCGTTTTCAGTAGTAGTAGATGACTTGGACGATGCTGATTTTGCTGTCGCTTGCTGGCGATAGGGAGCGATAGCACTTTCGATAAAGCTGAGTTTCCGTAAAAATCCCTGTTCCACTTCTAGGGGTAGCTCATCATGATTGACCAGGAAACTAAACATTCGAAACTGCGCCAAATTGATCCGGATTGTGAGCAACTGCCGGTCTAAAATCCCCTGTATATAGCGTGACTGGGCTGGGTCGGGCAATGTTGTTTGGGTCAATGCACGCCCGTAGCGTTCTTCCAGTGCCTTGATCCGTTGCGCCGCTCGATGTGCCCGCTCTAATGTGCGATAGGCTTGCTTGAGTAGCCAACCGTTCCAGCCGTTAGCCATCGGAAGCCAATCCGTCGTCATTCACCGAGGAAAGCTGCTCCGTCGCTATTTTAGATCAGGCCCTAGCCCATTTGCCGTGAAACCCAAACGGCACAATATACGGTAATTTCAAACGACAACAGGGACCATCAGTAAAGTGCGCTGCCGGAAAAATCCACAATTCACTTTGTTGCTCATGACTGTTAAAAATCAAATTGATTAGGTAATCTTCGACCTCTGTGGGTGCGTAAACCGGTTCCATGCAGTAATAACCTACACCACAGTCGAATTCCTGCCATGTTTCAGTTTGCTGGTCGTAACAACCAATCACACTATCTATCTCCGTAACGATGTCAGCGCCGGATCGTTTCATCGAGCAATAAGTGTAGCGCCAAGGGCGACCCGCTACTGCATCAGGAACCACCGGAAATTCACAATTACGGTTAGTTAAGGGCCTTTCTTGGCGCAATTGACCCGTTGCTACATCTAGTTCAACTTCCCATAGATGACTTGGCGCTTTGGTGATAGGGTTGCCAGTGCTGATTTCCCGTAGATATTCATTCGTTGCAAAATCACTATAACGCACAAACTGCACACGTATACAGCGCTCATCTGCCACACAACCATTGGCAAAATGCCACTGAAACCAGGCCGGGGCTTCGGCACGACGAACAACCTGGAAATTTTCGCGGTCAATAATCAGTATTTGCGTACCCAAATCTGGCCGCCACTCCAACGCTTCACTATAACTTTTTTGATTGAGAACCAAGGGCAACATATTCAGACGCACTGGCGGGATAAAGAAGACCAAGTAAGGCCCAGCTAATACAAAATCGTGAATTAAGGGAAATCCTTGTAGGGATACTCCCGACCGTTTTTGGATTCGTCCATCAGCAGCGCTCCGGTAGAGGTGTAACGTTCCATTCCACCCCAAACTCACCCCAAAATTGTAGATTTCGCCTGTGACAGGGTCACGTTTGGGATGAGCTGAGTAGGGTGTTGTGGGCGTCAAACTACCCAGCAGGTCTAACCCCCATGTCTGCAGGGATTGCCGGTCTAACTGGTGGGGCGCTCCTCCCTCCCACAGGGCCAGCAGGCGGTCCGCCAGGGGCAAGATAGATGTATTGGCGCAATTTTTGACATTCTTACCAAATATGCGTTCCCATAGCGACCCCGGCGCTGTCATTCCATAATTCGCAAATAAATATCGTCCAGCTTGTTCTTCCGCCTGGTAGCCCGCTGTCTGGACATAGCGCAGTAAGCCAGTAGCAACGCCCTCCCGAAAATGCACCGCCAGAATCGCACCATCTCCGTCAAACCAGTGGCCCACCCGCTGATGGCCTCGCGTCAATCGTCCTGGCCCATTGCGGTAGAACGTCCCTTGCAAAGGCGCTGGAATCCTTCCCTCCAAAACGGACAAGGGTTCAGGACCAAATTCGGTTGCAGGCGTCAGGATGCCCGGTTGCCAAGGGTAGGTAGGTGCGCGCACCATCGGTGTATGATTAATGCAACTTCTCCAGCTTAACAGAAGAGTCTGTCAGCTCTGACCGCAATGACTCCAAACAGCTATCGCATTTGCTTTCTAGGGGGCAGTCGTTACAGCTATCCCTTGAGTGAAACTCATCGTAAGAAATTTGCTTTACTCCGGCATTTAGGCGCAGTGTATATAATCGGATTTTCTCGGAATCGGCAACCTCGTTTTTTTCAGCAAGAAGCCTGTTTCTATCTATTACCCGCTTTACCTGTGGCCCCACTTCGCTATATTCTTTTTTTCGCGGTAACGCCTTTGATTTTACTGTGGTTAATTTGGCGGCGGCGTATCTGCATCATTATTGCCCAAAGCCCTTATGAGGCCCTGGCGGGATTACTCGTAAAAAAACTGTCCCAACTATGGAAATATCGCCTTTGTTTAGTCATTGAAAGTCACAATGACTTTGAAAGTTATTTATTTCTGCAACGAAAGGTTTGGTGGCCTTCCCTCTACAAAAAAATCATGCGTTCTGTAGCCAGTTTAACTATCCGCCAAGCAAATGTTTTACGGGCTGTTTCCCGTACGACTCACGACCAACTGCAAAATTACAGTAAAGGCCAACCGATTGTCAGCTTTGTGGCTTGGACCGACTTGGAGAGCTTTCAAGCAGCAGGTTGCGCTATCAGTGAAAGGGAAAAAGAATTAACGGTGGTATACGCTGGTGTCCTCATTCCACGTAAAGGAGTGCATCACTTGATTGCTGCTTTTGCCCAAGTTATCCAGCAGGTGCCATTGAGTCAACTCAAAATCATTGGCCGTCCTGAGAATCCTGACTACGCTCGTGAACTCCGGCAACAAGTCGCTCGGTTAGGCTTACAATCTCATGCTCTCTTTCTACCTGAGATGTCCCAACAACAACTCAGTTATGAGGTAGCAAAAGCAACCGTCCTTGTTTTGCCCTCTCTCTCAGAAGCGCTGCCACGGGTTGTGGTAGAGGCCATGGCTGCAGGTACGCCAGTCATTGCGAGTGACGTAGGCGGTATCCCCGATGTGGTTCGGGATGGTATCAATGGTTTTTTAGTAGCGCCTGGAGATGAAGACGCCTTGGCTAGACGTATGATTTATCTGCTCCGGCACCCTGAAGCTGCAAGAACTATGGGACAAAGGGGGAGAAAATTAGCCAATCAGCTCTTCAGTCCCCAGCTTTACTACCAAGGTTACGCTAAAATTTGTCAGCTTTGTGAGCAAATTCGACATGAATCTTCTCGTATTTAACCTGGCAACGGATGCCCATCACCCCATCTTGGGATTTACCACCCTCTGGCTGAATAAATTAGCCCACAAAGTTGACACCATTCATGTGATTACTATGCGTTCAGGTGTCCTCAAATTACGAGAGAATATCCACGTTCACTCCCTCGGTAAAGAGTTGGGCTATAGTGAACCTCACCGAGCCATACGATTCTATTACTTTTTCTACCAAGTCCTACGTCACCATCCGATTGACCTATGTTTTTCCCACATGACTCCTCTGTTTACAAACCTGGCTGCTCCTATTCTGAAGGTGCGAAAAATTCCCATCGTCACCTGGTACGCTCATCCTAGCCTGACCCGCCAGTTAAAACTGGCACATTTTTGGTCAGATCGGATGGTTACCAGCATCCCAACTGCCTACCCTTATCGTCACGACAAGTTAGTGGTCGTCGGTCAAGGCATTGACACGGAACTGTTCAGCCCGCGGCTAGTAGAAAGCTTACCCCCAAAACCAATGATTCTCGCGGTTGGCCGTCTTTCGCCAGTAAAAAGTTATGAAACATTAATTGCAGCAGTTGCGCAACTGGTAGAGGAATATAACCAGCAACTATCTGTACTAATTGTTGGCAATCCCACCAATAGTCAAGATGAAAAATACGCGGTTGCATTACGTGAAAAAGTACGCCAACTCAATCTAGAACATATTGTTCACTTTCGACCTGCGGTTTCCCTGTATGAGCTACCTGATATTTATCGTCAATGTACGGTTTATGTCAATCTGACGCCAACCGGCTTTGGGGATAAGGTTGCCCTAGAAGCAATGGCTTGTGGTAAGGTTTGTTTGGCGGCCAATCAGGGTTTTCGGGAGACGTTGGGTATCCACGCTGACCAATTGCTTTTTGCCCATGCCAATCCTCACGATTTAGCACAGAAATTAAGAAAGGTTCTCTCCTTGTCTGCGGCAGAACGCCAGGCTATAGGGATGTACCTACGCCAACAGGTCATTCACCTGCATAGTCTGGACCGTTTGGTTGATAAGCTAGTGCATCTCTTTCAAGACTTAAAGGCTAGAAAGTGAATATCCATGCTCAAAGTTGCTCTCGTTTGTCCTTTTGATTTGGACCGGCTTTCGGGTACACCAGTGCGTTCTCGCCTAACAGCTAAAGTTCTCCATCAACTGTGCCAGCTACAGGTCTATGCCACGGGCGGGTCTGATCCTTTTGTCCAGGTCATTCCCAACACTTGGGTCAAGCGTTTCCGTCTGGACCGTTTTACCAGGGAAGTGGTGCGAGCGTTGTACCAATTTCGACCAGAGATGTGGTTCATCTCGTCAATCCTGCTGGTATTCTAGCTGCATTGGCCTACAAAACAGGCTATCCCCAGGTCAAGATCATTACAGAAATTCACGGGCTGACCCGCTACGAAATGACGCAGGCACGTCCTTGGTCGCGATTGGCATTTCAAGGGTTAGAGTGGCTGAGCCTAAAATTCGCTGACCATGTCGTAGCGATGAGTTATAGCCAGAAGCATCTCATTGTTCAGGAATTTGGGCTGGATTTGGCACAGAAAATATCCGTTATCTGGGGGCCAGTGGATGTGCAGTCAATACGTTGCGAAAACTTGGCAAGGGGGGATAAATTTACGGTTGGGTATCTCGGTAATGGCAGTTTCTGGCAGGGTATTGGTTTAATTTTATATGCAGTGGAAAAACTCACAGACTATCCGCATATCCATTTTTTACTAGGGGGTATTCAGCCCGATTTATACCGCATTCACTTACCCCAACCACTCCCGGATAACTTAACCGTTATCCCTGTCATACCTCGCGGTCAAGAAAGCGCTTTTCTCAGTCAATGTCATGTCTTGGTTTCTAGCCGCATTGGCGGTCAAGTTTCGGAGAGTCAATATCCCTATAAATTGTCCTATTACCTGGCGGCGGGACGACCAATTATCGCTTCGGCGGTGAGCGACCAACCACTGATCATCGAGCGGGCAAAGTGTGGTTTGATTTTTGACCCTAACCAGCCGGAAACTCTCGTCCAAAAAATTCTTGAGCTTTTCTACATGGATGAGCAACAACGGCAAGAAATGGGTAGAAATGGCCGCCGCTTTGCGGAAACGTATCTTGACCTGGAACAGCTAGGGACTCAATTGCTGGCAATTTATCAGGGATTAAGCGCTGACTGTACCGGAACGAACCAATCCCAGGATCACAACCAGGAATAAACAACCGACAAAGGTTAGTCCTAGTAAACACAGGGCAAATAATTCGCCAGCGGATAAGGGCCGGTCAGTCGGGTCTAGGTAGGAGGAATAGGAATAAGACCAACGGCGTGAATGGGATGGTTCGACAAGGGATAGGGCATGTTGTCGCAATAGCTGGTCGTAGGCGGCTCGTTGTTCAGGACAGATTAAAACGGTGTAGGCCCGGTTGATTTCATGGAATTTTTCTTGAGCAATCGCTAGCGGTAGGGTGGTGGTGTCGGGATGATACCGTTTGCTCAGTTCACGATAGGCACGGCGAATGGTTTCTCCGCTGGCGAACGGCGGCACTCCTAGAATTTCGTAGTACGTGGGTCGTGAAATCCCCAGCATCCTGGTTGGTTACGCTTTCGTTTACTAATCTATTGCATCGCAGGGGGTTCCGTGGGTCAATATAGAGATGAGCTGGCTACCTGGGGAACATCATGACCACACCGGAGTACGAAGAATTGCTGGCTCGGGGTAGCCACGTGCAAGGCGCGCTCGCCATCTTGAAGGGGCATCGTTCCTATCTGGAATTGCTCCCGAGTATGCGTCGCCAGGAAGAAAGCCTGATCCCGATTGCCCTACCACTGGTGCGCCAGGAAGGCCGGCTGTGGCAATTGCCTTGCGAATTGGCTGTGCTCCCTTGTGATCCGGTGTGGCGCGTCAAGACGAACCGAGAAGTGCTGGTCTTTTTCCATCGCCAGGGGGAGGATTTTTCCCAGTTGCTGCAACGGTGGCGACAAACTCAAATCATCCTGGGTCAGCCTTACGAATGGGTGATGCCCCCCCGCTACAGTCAGGTTTATAACGAAGGGGCCGAAAAAATTTATCCCTTGTTTGTCCTGTGGCCCAGTAGCCCCCAGCGAATTCGTCAAGGTCTCCAGGGTGAAGGCTTGCCGTTTTTTGTCCATCAGGAACCGGCGCCAGCCCCGCAACCGGCTGACCAACCGGACCCCATCCCTGACAGTGACCTGGTTTGATTTTTTTTGCTACAGTAAAAAATTGTTTGTTTTGTAAATACCCCATCTGGTAGCTACGGGTGTTCGTTACGAACCCAACCAGGTGGCTTAAACCCGTAGGAGTTGTCAATGGCTGTTACACTGGCGCAAATGTTGGAAGCGGGGGTGCATTTCGGCCACCAGGCCCGGCGTTGGAACCCCAAAATGGCCCCCTATATTTATGCCGAGCGCAACGGCGTACACATTATCGACCTGGTACAAACTGCGGCACTGCTGGAGGAAGCCTGTGAATACGTGCGGCGCGCGGCGGCGGCGAATAAGAAGTTTTTGTTTGTTGGCACCAAGCGGCAGGCAGCCGGGATTGTCGCCCAGGAGGCCCTGCGCTGTGAAGCGTATTACGTGAATCAACGCTGGCTCGGAGGGATGCTCACCAACTGGACGACGATTAAATCGCGGGTGGAGCGGCTGAAGGAATTGGAGCGGCAAGCGGAAACGGGAGCCTTTGACCTATTGCCGAAAAAAGAGGCGGCCACGCTACGGCGGGAGTTGGAACGGCTGCGCAAGTACCTAGGGGGGATTAAGATGATGCGTCGCCTGCCGGATGTAGTGGTCATTGTTGACCAAAAGCGCGAGTACAATGCAGTACAGGAGTGCTTGAAACTAAACATCCCCATTGTGTCCCTGCTGGATACCAATTGCGATCCAGACTTGGTGGATGTGCCGATTCCCGCGAACGATGATGCGATTCGTTCCATCAAGTTAATCCTCGGGGAATTGGTGGATGCCATTTGTGAGGGCCGCAGTGGTCAGAAAGAAGTAGAGCCGCTAGAGGAGGTTGAGGAAGAAACAACTGAGACGAGCGCCTTGGAGTTGATGGAGGAGGAATCTGATTTTGCAGAAGAAGAGGACCTCCCTGACGAATCGGAAGTCTGAAGCGGTTAGAATAGAGCCAGTCAACAGGAGTCGTTATGGCTGAAGTTTCCGCCCAGTTAGTCAAAACCCTCCGGGAACGCACCGGCGCCGGAATGCTTGATTGCAAGAAAGCGCTCCAGCACAGCGACGGTGACTTGGAAAAGGCAGTGGAATACCTGCGGCAGAAAGGTCTGGCTTCAGCAGAGAAAAAGGCCGGTCGCAGCACTACAGAAGGCTTGATTTACAGCTATATTCACACCGGCGGCAAGCTGGGGGTGTTGTTGGAAATTAATTGCGAAACAGACTTCGTGGCGCGGGGAGAAGTGTTTCAGAACCTGGCTCACAACATCGCTCTGCAAATTGCCGCCAGTGAGAATGTGGAGTATGTAGATATGAGTGAAGTGCCGCCGGCAGTTATCGAGCGGGAACGGGCGATTGAGATGGGTCGGGAAGACTTGGCTAAAAAGCCAGAAGCAGTACGGGAAAAGATTGTCCAGGGACGCTTGGAAAAGTTGTTGAAGGAACGCTGTTTACTGGACCAGCCCTACATCAAAGACCCTAGTATTACGGTGGGGGACCTGATTAAGCAAACCATTGCGCTGGTGGGCGAGAACATCCGGGTGCGCCGGTTTACCCGCTATCGGCTGGGAGAAGAGTTGGCAAAACCGGTCGAACCGGCCCCAATGCCAGCAGAACAACCAGTTCTAGTTGAGACGCAACCGACCTCAGAACCAGCAGCAGCGTCTGAAACGGCAGCGGCAGCTTCGCCTGCACCAGAGGCATCTGAGAAGAAAAAATCTAGTTCCCGCAAGCAAAAATAGCGTGCTTAGCCCAGAACAATACCGCCGGAAGATGCAGCAACGACAACGGGTACAGATGCAGTACCTGGAACGCTGCACCCAAAAGGGTTTGGTCATTATCTACACGGGGGATGGGAAGGGAAAGACAACGGCAGCGCTGGGCATGGTGTTGCGGTCGCTGGGGCATGGTTATCGGGTGGCCGTGGTGCAGTTTATCAAGGGAGCCTGGGAGCCAGCGGAGCGCCGTGTACTAGAGCACTGGTCAGACCAGATTCGTTGGCACGCCCTGGGGGAAGGGTTTACCTGGGAGACTCAGGACTGGGAACGAGACCGGCAGTGCGCCCAAAACGCTTGGCAAGTGGCCTGTGAGTACCTGCGCAACCCCAACTACTATCTCACGGTCTTGGATGAGGTCAATGTGGCATTGCGATTGGGTTATCTGGAGGTGGAGCAAGTGTTGCGGGAGTTGCAGCAAAAACCAGCTCATACCCATGTCGTCCTGACTGGGCGAGGGGCGCCGCCGGCGTTGATAGACTATGCAGATTTGGTGACCGAAATGACCTTGCTGAAGCATCCATTTCGTTCTCAGGGCATCAAGGCCCAGCCGGGAATTGAATACTAGTCCATGACTTTTCCAGCGCTGTACCCATTTGCTACAGTCGAAACCGACGCCGTGTAGGGTGACCCATGGGTAAACACGCTTCCTTGCGGTTCCGGCAGTGGCTCAAGTGGCTGAGACCAGGGTTATTCGTGAAACGCTGGCTGTTGCTGACATTTGTTGGCACGGTGCTGGTGGTGCTGGGGTTGTCCATCTCGCTGCGCTTGACGCCCATCAATAGTTTGTTGCAACTTATCGAGAGCGTTGTGCGCGGTTTGGCGACCGTGATTCCCAGCCACATTTCTGGGCCGCTGGCGATCCTGCTGGGTTTGGGCCTGATTATCTGGAGCCAGACACGCTCGGTAGGCACCTTGACCGAAGCGCTGCGGCCAGAAGGGGAGCAGGATATTGTCGATGTGCTCATTGCCCAACGCCAGCGCAACCGGGGACCCAAAATTGTGGCCTTGGGAGGAGGAACGGGATTGTCGCGCCTGCTGCGGGGTCTGAAACACTACAGCAGCAATATCACGGCGATTGTGACGGTGGCGGATGATGGGGGGTCGTCCGGGCGGTTACGGCGAGAGGTTGGAGTCCTGCCACCAGGGGATATTCGCAACTGTTTAGCGGCATTGGCCAGCGAAGAACAGTTGCTGACCGCCTTGTTCCAGTACCGCTTCGAGGCGGGTGAGGGCTTGAGCGGCCACAGTTTTGGCAATTTGTACTTAACCGCGTTGACTCATATCACTGGCAGTCTAGAGCAGGCGATTGCGGCCAGTTCACGGGTGTTGGCAGTGCGGGGGCAGGTGTTGCCAGCGACCATGGCGGATGTGCATTTGTGGGCCGAGTTGGCAGATGGGCGGCGGGTAGAGGGGGAGTCCCAAATTCCCAAAGCCAAGGGACGTATCGTGCGCATCGGTTGTACACCCGCCCATCCCCCGGCTTTACCCAAGGCTATCGAGGCCATTGAAGATGCGGATTTAATCCTGGTCGGGCCGGGAAGCCTGTACACTAGCGTAATTCCCAACCTCCTGGTGCCTGCCATTACGGAAGCGATTGCCCGCGCCACCGTTCCCCGTGTTTACATCTGCAATGCCATGACCGAGCCAGGGGAAACCCAAGGGTATCGGGTGTCGGACCACCTGCGGGCCATTGAGCAGGTCACGGGTGGCCGGATTTTTGACGTGGTGCTGGTGCAGAAAAAACCGCCGTCACCCCAGGCGCTACAACGGTATGCTCAGGTCGGGTCGGAATTCGTCGAGCTGGACCGCGAGCAGGTGATTCGCATGGGTTATCGGCTCCTCCTGGCTGACGTGATTCAAGAAGACCCCCAAAAAGGGTATGTCCAACATCATCCCCAGCGGTTGGCCCATGTCTTGATGCGATGGTACCAGCGGGTGCATGCGTGGTGGTAGAGCTACCAGATGCAACGGCGACTGTGCGCTTGGGAATGGCGTTGGCGGACGTTTTACCGGCTGGCGCGGTGTTGTTGTTGCAAGGGGAGCTGGGCAGCGGCAAAACCACGCTGGTGCAGGGTTTGGCCCAGGGCCTTGGCATTAGCGAACCAGTGACCAGTCCCACGTTTGCCCTGGTGCATGAATATCCGGAAGGACGGATTCCCCTGTATCACCTGGACTTATATCGCCTCAGTACTGCCGAAGTGCAGCAATTGCAGCCGGAGTATTACTGGCAGGAAGCGCCGCCAGGGATTGTTGCAGTGGAATGGCCGGAGCGATTACCGGTGTGGCCCTCCTGTTATATACATGTGCGCTGGCAAAACGATAGCTCGGCAGGGCGGCGGGTGGAACTGACCGCACAGGGGCCCGACCCGCAACAGTGGCTACGTCAATTACAGGCGCGACAAGCCGCTGGACAATTGCCCTAGCATGGAAATCAGTGATAGCTACGAGCGATGACGACTTTTTCCGCGTGGTGGCAAGACCGGCAGCGTGCCCTGGGTGTTTGGTGGCACAGTTGGCTACAGGTGGTAGCTGATTTACGTCTGGCCATCGGCTTGCTGCTGGGAATCGCAATTGCGAGTGTCGCCGGTACGGTGATTGAACAGGGCGAGTCGCTGGCTTTCTACCAAGCTCACTACCCTGAACACCCAGCGCTGTTTGGCTTTTTGAGCTGGCGCGTGATTTTGGTCTTAGGTCTGGACCACGTCTATCACACCTGGTGGTACTTGAGTTTATTGATTCTATTTGGGGCCAGTTTGATGGCCTGCACTTCCCTGCGGCAGTGGCCAGCCTTGCGGGTGGCACGAAAGTGGTCCTATTACCAACGGCCGGAACAGATTGCTCGCCTCAGTTTCAGTCAAACTTGCCCGAATATGCCTGCCGAAAGGCTTGCACAAGTCCTGGCCAAACGAGGCTACTGGGTGGTGACCGATGGCGAAAAACTCTACGCCCGCAAAGGATTGATTGGCAAAATGGGTCCCATCGTCGTTCACGCCAGCTTAGTCGTCATCCTGCTCGGTGGCTTGGTCAGTTCACTCACTGGATTTTTAGCTCAGGAAATGGTACCCAGCGGCCAGGATTTTCAACTGCAAAATGTGTTAAATGCGGGAGCCTTAGTGCGACATTTACCGAGCGTTCACGGGCGCGTCCATCGGTTCTGGATTGAATACACACCGACGGGGGAAATTGACCAGTTTTACACCGATTTAGGCCTGTTGAATGACCAGGGGGAAGAGGTCGCCCGTCGAATCATTCATGTCAATCAACCGCTACGCTGGCGAGGGTTAACTTTTTACCAGACCAGTTGGGGGATTCACAGTGTCCGTTTACGGTTTAATAACAGTCCAGTTTTAGAACTTCCCGTAGCCCCTTTTACGGCTGAGAATGGGCGCAAGTTATGGGGAACTTGGTTACCTTTGAAAGCGGATTTAAGTGCAGGGATTTCTCTGGTCATTCCCGACTTGCAGGGACTATTTTTGCTCTACGACCAGCAGGGACAATTAATAGGGACGGGACGGGTTGGGACGCCAGTGCAAATCGGTAACGTCATGCTGCATCTGACAGAAATCGTTGGCAGTACGGGTTTGCAAATTAAATCTGACCCCGGCGTGCCAATTTTGTATCTAGGCTTTGCCGGTTTAATGATTGGCGTGCTGATGAGTTATGTGTCTTACAGTCAAATTTGGGGTCTGTGGGTGGATCAACAACTGTACCTGGGTGGAAAAACCAACCGAGCGCAGGTGACATTTGCTCAGGAGTTCGAGCGCATCCTGCAAGAATTGGTCGCTTAGTTCCCTGCTGTCATTGAGGCAGTGCTCTTAACCAAACTCCTGCTCGGTAATCCGCCAGCGGACAGAGGTGACGCCTGGTTCCAAGCTCAGACGACTCACGATTTGTTCGAGGAACGCATCGTTGCGCTCTTGGGTCATGAGTTCTGCCTGGACATGCACCTGGTCAGACCCATCTGCCAAATCCTCGCTCGAGAGGGACCGCAGGTGTAGCTGATTTGCTGCTGCCATTGCCTGGAGCAACAACGCGCGGATATGGGCTTCATTCTCAGCGCGGCAAGTCACTTCGCAGCGATAGACCAACTCTACCTCGGTGCCCTTGAGCGGCTGTTGGTTGATGCGATGGCCCAGGGGTCGCAGGACGAGATTGGCAATCAGCACAGCAATGGCCCCAACTGTTGCCTGGGACAACAGTCCCGCACCGGCCAGGGAACCAATCGCTGCGGCGCACCAGAGGGTGGCTGCCGTGTTTAACCCCCGCACGCTCAAGCCCTCCCGCAGGATCACGCCCCCGCCCAAGAACCCAATACCAGAGACCACCTGAGCCGCAATCCGTGTAGGGCTGGTATCCCCAGGGATCAACGCCGAAAGCATCACAAACAGGGCCGCTCCTGTCGCCACCAGGGTATTGGTGCGCAAGCCCGCCATGCGTTGCCGCCATTGTCGCTCCAACCCTAGAGCCGACCCCAGCAAAAAGGCGACCGCCAAGCGTATGGTGAACTCGGTCAACGTCATACCTGGATACCCAACAGCCAACTCACCAGCAAGAAGTAGAGCAGTAACCCCGTGAAGTCCTTGATGGTAGTGACGAAGGGGTCGGAGGCCGGGCCGTGGTCAAAGCCAAGCTTCAATAACAACCAGGGCAAGAACGCTCCTATCACTGCTGCCAGCGTGAGCACGATAAACATGGTCAAGCCTACCGCCAGGCCTAGTTGCGGCACGCCGTTGGGTATCCCTTGCCATAACCAGGCAATCAAACCTGCGGCTACCCCAAGAATTGCGCCCATCGCAGCCCCGATGCGCAACTCCCGCAGCAGGTAACTCCCGTAGCGACGAATATCAATGTGCCCCCACGCCAGCCCTCGCGCGAAGATAGTGGTGGACTGGGTGCCCACATTGCCCCCCATGTCCATGACCACTGGGATAAACACCGCCACAGCTACAACCGCCTCCAAGACCTCCTCAAAGGTTTGGACGACAGCGCCGACCAGCATCCCCCCGATCAGGGTGATGACTAGGCAAACAATGCGCAATTGAATGGCGTAGCGTATGGGTCCCTGCACCAGCCGTTCACTCCAGCCCTGGTCACGCTCGAGCAGATTCCCAACCCCTGCCTTGGTCAGCATCGCGCCAGTGGCTTCTGCTTCGATCAAATCCAGCACATCATCGAAGCTCAAATCCCCTACCAAGCGGCCCTCGCTATCCACCACCGGAATCGCAGGCAAGTCAAGTTCCTTAAGGCGTTTCGCTGCGAGCAACTCCGGCGTTGTCACCGTGATGGCGATATCCCGCCCCTGGGCAAGGGTACCAACGAGGGTTTGCGGGTCGGCCTTCATCAACTGCGTCGGGCGAAGGAAACCTTGGTAAAAGCGCTCGGCATCAATCACGAAAAGGATATTGAGTTCTTCATCCGGTAAACCGGAATGGCGAATCGCCTGAATGGCCTGTTCTACCGTGAAATGATCCCGTAGGGCCAAATAACGTAGATTCATCCGCCGCCCCACGCTATTTTCGGGATAACCCAAGAGCAAATTCACGGCCCGGCGCGATTCTTCGCTCAATTGCTGGAGCAATCGCTTCGTCACCTTGGCGGGCAATTCTTCAAATAACCGCACCCGTTGATCGGGTTCTAGGGCTTCCAGAAATGCTGCAATTTCCGGGTCGGTCATCCGATGAACCAATTCCGCCTGTTCCTCTGGTGTCAATGCCTCAAACACGGCAATTGCTCGGTCTTTTTCCAGCATCCGAAAGGCCAATATTTGCTTTCGTGGTGGCAATTCCCGCAGCAAACGCAATAGTTCCACCGTATCCAACTGATTGGCTGTTCGCTTCGCCGCGCCAAAGGCTTTGGGATACGCCAGTAAATCATCTAAGGGATACCGCGCCATGATGACTACCTCCTTCCAGGCCAGGTGGGACACTGCCGATGACAAGTGCTCCGTCGCCATCAGCCATCTGCAAAAGAAAGCTGCTCCCTGCGACCCACTCAGTCGGGTGAGCCTGATAATGAGGGAACGACCATTACAGTTTGGGCATGGCTTACCTCCATCAACCGCTTGCGTCCAGCCTGCCCTGCTCAGCGGTGATGGCGGATAAACCTAGGGGCACTAAGAACCTAGTCCCAGCGGCAAATCCATCAATTCACAAACTGAACACGGCAGGAGTAGAGACCACCACAGTTTTACCCAGCAAGACCGCCCTACCAGGTAACTACTGCCGTCAGCCCCATCCATAAGTTCTCCTGAAAAACTAGGTGTACCGGCAGCCGGAACTGCCACTCTTTCAAAGTAGTCCAACCTTCGGGAGGTGTCAACCAACCACCACAACCATGCGTATAAACTGTTAGGTAGCGCAGTGCAAGGGAGGACGCGCCATGGGAAGACAAATGCTCTTGGCTTTTGGTTTGGTTTTGACGTTAACGACGCCAGCGTGGGCGCAAGCTAGCAATTTGTTGGCTCCCCGACGCCAGAATGAGTACCAAGGGCCGGCGGCAGAACCGACTTCTCCCATCACAAACATAATGGAATTCATCAACAACGCCACCTTCCGCGCCAGTACTCGCAGCATGTCGGAGTTTATGGAGGATACCCAGAGCGACCTCTCCCGCGCCGTGGAGGCGTTCCGCGCCAAACAACGCCAGTTACTCAATCCGCCCAGCACATCGGTTGAGGTGCAACCCAAGCCCACCCCCTAGTTATGCAACCCACCTACAGTCCCCAGGAGGTGCAAGGCATTCTCCAGTGGGCCATCACCCGCCATGCTCAGAA
The DNA here is from genome assembly GCA_025056115.1 of Gloeomargarita sp. SKYG116. Lineage (GTDB taxonomy): Bacteria > Cyanobacteriota > Cyanobacteriia > Gloeomargaritales > Gloeomargaritaceae > Gloeomargarita. The sequence goes on along the minus strand of JANWVM010000009.1, from coordinate 37,363 downwards.
GGGGGAATCCCCCGATCTGCTGACCCAAGCGCAACTGCAAGAGATTGCCCAGGAGTTGGGGATTTCCCCTGAGGAATTAGCCATCGCTGAGCAGGAATGGCGACAGGCCCAGTCTCTCCAGCGACAACGCCAGGAATTTCAACGATGGCGGTGGCAGCAATGGCGGGCGCAATTACAACAAACCGGCGTGACCATCATTTGGGTAACGTTGCCATTTCTCCTGCTGGATTGGCTATGGGATGGCCGGGTGGTGGTCTGGACGACCCGCGGCTTGGCCTGGCCCTATTACCTACCGGCGCTGGTAACCATTACGTCGGTGATTTCAGTTGGGTGGCGGTGGCAACAAGTGATGCAGCAATCGGGTGAGACCTACGAGCGGGAATGGCAGGCTTGGCAACGGCAACAGCGATTGCAGCAGATTAAACAAAAAGCCGTGCGTAAACTCACCAGTGTACTGGACTGGCTCGAACGCTGGCTAGGCGATTAGCAGGCCCCCACCCGCGCTAAACTAAACAGCAGCGTTGGGGAACCCATGACTGATTTCGTTTGGGAACTGGGGACGGAAGAGTTGCCAGCTGACTTCATTGACCAGGCCTTGGCTCAATGGCAAGCCCTGATTCCCGCCAGTTTAGAAGCAGTCCATTTAGCTCCCCAAGCCATTCATTACTACGGCACACCTCGGCGCCTAGCTGTTTATTTACAGGGCGTACCAGCACGACAACCCGATCAGCAGGTCGAAATCAAAGGCCCGTCGGTTCAAGCGGCCTATCAAAACGGGGAACCCACCCCGGCGCTGCTGGGTTTTTTGCGGTCGCGGCAGGCACAACTCACAGATATCCACGTGCGGGACACCCCCAAGGGCCAGTTCGTGTATTTGCTGCAAACCCTGCCTGGCCGTCCAGCTCCTGAAGTTCTGGTTGAACTGATTCCCCACTGGTGGCAAAAGCTCACTGGCCCGCGCTTCATGCGGTGGGGAGATGGCCCCGTTAGATTTTCACGACCGATTCGCTGGCTGGTGGCCCTGTGGGATGACCAGGTGTTGCCGGTGACCTTAACCAATGGTTCCGAGTGTTTACATGCAGACCGCATGAGCCGTGGTCATCGCGTTCTTCACCCCCAGCCAGTCGTTATTCCTCGGGCAGAGAGGTACCTGGACTGCCTGCGGCAAGCCGGTGTGGAAGCCGATGTTACCGCCCGCCGCGAACGGATTCGCCAGGAATTGCACCGTGTTTTACCCCCCCACAGCCAAGCCGCCATCCCGCCCGCTCTACTTGAGGAAGTGACCCATCTCACCGAATGGCCGACTGGTATCCTGGGGTCGTTTGACCCTGCCTATCTCCAACTTCCGGCTGCGGTGATCACGACGGTCATGACCCACCACCAGCGGTATTTCCCCGTGATGGATGCGCAGGGAAACTTGTTGCCCCATTTCGTCACCATGAGTAATGGCCATCCCGCTTGGGCCGACACCATTCGCCAGGGGAATGAACGGGTCTTGCGCGCGCGGTTGGCTGATGCCCGGTTTTTTTACGAAGCCGATTTGCGTCAACCGTTAGCTGCCTACGTTCCCCAACTAGCCAGCGTCACCTTTCAGGAGCAATTGGGGTCCGTCCTGCGCAAAGTCCAACGCATGGAACAACTGCTGCAAACCGTGCTGGCTGAGACCGATTACCCGGACGAAACCCAGCGCCATATTCTGCGGGCAGCCCATCTGTGCAAAGCCGACCTGGTCACGCAAATGGTGGGGGAATTTAGCGAATTACAGGGCGTGATGGGCGGTCATTACGCTGAAAAGACCGGCGAAAATAGCGTTGTTGCCCAGGCGATTGCTGAACACTATCAAGAACGACCCCAGACCTTAGCCGGTCAATGGGTGGCGCTGGCCGACCGACTCGATACCATCGTCGGCATTCTGGCTGTCGGGTTGGTACCGACGGGTTCATCCGACCCCTTTGCTCTACGCCGGGCAGCGCGCAGTATTGTCTTAATCGCGAACGACCTCTATCCCACCTATCCGCTCAACTTGCAACACCTGTTTCACACCATGGCCGACATCTTGACCACGGATTACGCCAGCTTTAACCGCACGGAACTGGAAAAACAATGGCACCTGTTACTCGGGCAACGATTCCATACACTTTTGCAGGAAAAAGGTTTAGACTATGACCTCATCAACGCGCTGCTGGACCTGGAGCAGATGGTAGGTATGGAGCGCGTTTTGACGAATATTGCTGACTTTTTCCGGCGGGCTGATTGGCTCAAGGCGTTGCGGCAAAACGGCATTTTGCAAGAAATTTACGCCACCGTCAATCGAGCGAGCCGGTTAGCCAGTCAAGGGGATTTACCGACGGATGTTTTAGATGCTGATGCCGTTATTGATAAACCACTACTACACCAGCCCATCGAGCGGGAACTCTACCAGAGCGTCAACCAGTTACTGGCCCAAGCGCAACACACCCAGGTCACCGGCGACTATGACCAGCTAGTGCAGGGATTGCGGGCTATCGCTCCCGTACTCGCGCGATTTTTTGATGGGCCAGAGAGCGTGCTGGTGATGGACGAAAACCCAGATATTCGGCGCAACCGGTTGAATTTGCTGGGCCTCATTCGCAACAGCGCACTCGTCCTGGCTGATTTCTCGCAAATTGTGAAAACGTGATGGGTCGGGCGCTGGTCTTGGGACTGGGGAAATCGGGGGCAGCGGCAGCGCGACTGTTGCAACGGCAGGGGTGGCACGTTGAGGTACAGGACAATTCCACATCGGCAGCCCTGGTGGAGCAGCAAGCGGCCTTGACAGGACTGGGAATTCAGGTTCGCCTCGGGCAGCCCTTTGTCGCGCCGGCACCCTTACCCGATCTAGTGGTGGTCAGTCCAGGCGTGCCGTGGGATGAACCCCTTTTGGTGCAACTGCGAGCGCAAGGGGTGGACGTCGTGGGGGAAATGGGGTTGGCCTGGCGGTATTTGCGGGCGTATCCCTGGGTGGGCATCACCGGCACCAACGGCAAAACCACAACGACATGTTTGGTGAGCGCCATCTTGACAGCAGCGGGTTATCGAGCGCCGGCTTGCGGCAATATTGGGATGCCCGCCTGTGATTTGGTTGACCAGGCGTGGGATTGGGTGGTGGCGGAAATCAGCAGTTTTCAGATTGAGTCATCGCCGGAGATTGCCCCGCAAATTGGGCTATGGACGACCTTTACACCGGATCATCTAGACCGTCACTACACCTTGGAAAACTATTGCCGCATCAAGACCCATTTACTGGCGCAATCCCAGGTCAAGATTTTCAACGGTGACGACCCTTTTTTGCGAGCGCATTTTGCCCAGCGCTGGCCGGACATGATTTGGACCAGTACCCAGGGCCGTGGTCATTTACCCCCTTCGTCCCAACCAGGGATTTATATCGAAGACCAACAGGTCATGATGGAGGGTCAAGTGCTATTGGCGCTGCGAGATTTCCGGATGCCAGGGCGTCATAATCTACAAAATCTTTTGTTGGCAATTGCTGCCGCCCAGGTGATTGGCGTATCCCCCGACGTGATGGCCCAAGCCATGCGGGAATTTCGTGGCGTTCCCCACCGGTTGGAAGTGTTGGGCGTCCACCAAGGGATCACCTACATCAATGACAGTAAAGCGACGAATTATGACGCCGCGCAGGTGGGTTTGGCGAGCATGACCGAACCAACTATTTTGCTGGCCGGGGGCAAAGCCAAAGCTGGGGATGACCGGCAGTGGTTACAAACCATTCAAGAAAAAGCCGCAGGTGTGGTTCTATTTGGTGCGGCAGCCACGGATTTTGCCCAACGCTTAAAAAACATCGGCTATACCTCATTCATCGTCGTGAACAACCTAGCAGAAGCGATAGTGGCCGCCCAAGCATTGGCTCAACACACAGGTGCGCGGGTCATTTTACTCTCACCAGCCTGTGCGAGTTTTGATCAATATCCCAACTTTGAGGCCCGTGGCGACCACTTCCGGGAATTGTTTCAAAATTTGCGCCGTCAATCGCGTGAGCCGGGGTGTCATTTGGACCCTTAGCCTGCTCCACAGGTATCTTCCCAAGCTACTTCCACCATGACCGCTTGCGGGGTGTCGGCAGCGTAGTTTTTGAAGTCATAACTGGTCACCAAACTGCGGGCTTTTTGATTGAGGCTGGCATAACCAGATGAGCGCAACAGTTCTGGCGGTTCTACGAACTCCCCCTGCGAATTGACCAGCACACCGAAAACGGCAGGGCCAGCCTGACGCCAGGGACAACCTTGCGTGGGGAATTTTTCAGTCAATCGCAGGAGCTGGGGTGAACGACTGAGTTCTGGTTGCCAGCGGGCAATCCAACGACTGAGGTTGCTCAAGCCATCGCCGGTGCTGGTGTTAGTCGGGTCAAAGGGTTCAGCGGCGGGCGCAGGCGTGTCCACAGGCGGTGGTAAGGGAATTGCTGGTGCCGGCGTGGGCTTGGCTGGGGGACGGGAGGTTGCAGCGGTGACCGGCGGTTTACGGGGGGCAACCACGGGCGACGGGGGTGGCGGCAAGGGCGGCAGGTTGGGGCTAGGAGGTAAATGGCCAACCACTGGCGGTGGGGGCGGTAAGGGAGCGCCGAGGCGTACAACCGGTTGGAGTGGGGGCGATGGCTTCGGCGCTGTTGATTCAATAAAAGCCACTTCAATCGGCGGCGGCAACATCGTCACCGGTTCCGGTAGAACCTCAACATTTCGCAACAGGTACAACAAACCGGCGTGGGCCAGGCCAGATACAACAAAACACCACACCAGCGGTTCCGTCAACCCACGACGCAGCGATGGCGGCAGCCCCTCTTTGTACATCATGACGACCCTTGGCAGAGGTAAAAACTAACGACGTATTCCCATCGCCCATTGTGGCATGACCGTCCCTGTACCTTGAGATTTTCTGTAATCTCGGCGCCAGTCCGTCTCTACCGGTTTAGGCTAGGGCCAGAGGGAGCAGGGTATGGGGAAAGGTCTATGATTTCGTTGCAGGAAAATCCGCTGCGCGTCGGTTTACAGCAGGAGCGTTTACCGGAGCCGTTTATCATCGTGATTTTTGGGGCATCTGGGGATTTGACGCAACGGAAACTAGTGCCAGCGTTGTACAAGCTGCGTCTGCAACGGCGTCTAGCGCCAGAAACTACTATCATCGGCTTTGCCCGGCGGCCCTGGAGTCACGACTATTTCCGGGAGCAGATGCGCGAAGGGGTCGAACAGTTTGGCGGCGGCATCGAAAACCCGGCGCTGTGGGAGGAATTTGCCCAAGGCTTGTTTTACCACGCGGGCGACATGGACAACCCGGAGAGTTACACCGCTCTGGGAACGTTGATCGCCGAATTAGAAACCCAGCGCCGCACCCTGGGCAACCGCGCCTATTACCTCGCCGTCTCGCCGAACTTTTTCCCCGAGGCCATTCGTCAGTTGGGTGCCGCCGGTTTGCTCAGCGACCCGCGCAAGCATCGCCTGGTTATTGAAAAACCCTTCGGCCGCAACCTGGCAACGGCGCAGGCACTCAACCGGGTGGTGCAACAAGTTTGCCATGAAGAACAGGTGTATCGCATTGACCATTACCTGGGTAAAGAAACCGTCCAGAACTTGTTAGTGTTTCGCTTTGCCAATACCATCTTTGAACCGCTCTGGAACCGCCAATTTGTGGACCACGTGCAGATCACGGTGGCCGAAATGGTGGGGGTGGAAGACCGGGCCGGTTATTACGAAACAGCCGGGGCGCTGCGGGATATGGTGCAAAACCACGTCATGCAGTTGCTATGCCTGACGACCATGGAGCCGCCTAGTTCGCTCAACGCCGATAGCATCCGCAATGAAAAAGTGAAAGTCTTGCAGGCGACTCGCTTGGCGCACCAGGGATTCAATCTCAGTAAAGCTGCAGTACGAGCGCAGTATAGTGCTGGGTGGATGCGCGGCAAACCCGTGGTGGGTTATCGCCAAGAACCCAAGGTCAACCCCCAATCGGTAACGCCGACCTACGTGGCGATGCACCTGCAGATTGATAACTGGCGCTGGCAGGGTGTGCCCTTTTTCCTGCGCACCGGCAAACGCATGCCTAAGAAGGTGACGGAAATCGCCATCCAGTTTCGGGAGCCGCCCTTGACCATCTTCCCATCGGTAGCCCAGCAAGCCAATCCCAACGTGTTGGTGTTACGGATTCAACCAGACGAAGGGATTTCCCTGCGTTTTGAAGCCAAGATGCCGGGGCCGGAATTGCGGGCGCGGTCAGTGAATATGGATTTCCAATACGGCAAGACTTTTGGCATGGCCAGTTCCGAAGCTTATGAGCGGCTGCTGCTGGATTGTCTATTGGGAGACCAGACGCTGTTTACGCGCGCCGATGAAGTGGAAGAAGCCTGGCGGGTGATCACTCCAGCTTTGAACGTGTGGGATAGCACACCCCTGGGGACGCCCATTCCCCAGTACGAAGCGGGAACCTGGGGACCCCTAGAAGCGGAACAAATGCTCACCGACTTGGGACGACACTGGCGCCGACCCTAGTAATTGCAAACCAACAGCTCGCTAATCTTGCCACGCCCGCTCGGCTGGGAGTTGATCGCCCGTGTCGCTTTTAACTCGACGCAATGAAAGTCCCGGTAGAGCGCCAGGGTGAAATCGCACCAGGAATTGCTCAGCATCACATAGCATCCCCGCCGGTCCAGTTGCCGGAAAACCTCCGCCAGTTCTCGTTGGGCCGCTACCCCAAACTCCCCTGCCGTATAGCTCGTAAAATTCGACGTCGGCGATAGGGGTGCATAGGGTGGGTCAAAGTAGACGAAATCTCCCGGTTGCGCCCGCTCCAAAACCGTCCGAAAATCCCGGCATTCGATGTGCGCGCTTTGCAAAGCCTGGCTATTCTGGCGCAGTTGTTCTTCATCAAAAATCCGCGGGTTGTGGTAGCGACCCATTGGCACATTAAATTTACCGTCGCGATTGACGCGGTAGAGACCGTTATAGCACGTCTTATTGAGGTAAATGAATCGAGTGGCTCGCTGTAAGGGGGTTAGTCTTTTTACCTCCAAATCCCGCACTCGATAATAAGTTTCGGGACAGTGATTGTTTCTTAACTGAGCCAGTTCTGTTATCAGGTTAGCTACGTCATCACGCACTTGTAAATAGCAGTTGATTAACTCGGGGTTGGCGTCAGATAAATAACTATCCTGAAACGTGATTTCCCCGCGTCGCCGTAAATCAAACAAATGCCAGAATAAGGCGGCACCACCTAAAAACGGCTCATGATAATTCTGAAAATGCTTGGGTAGAAATGGGGTCATCTGTGGTAAGAGTTGCGACTTTCCCCCTGCCCACTTAAGAAAAGGTTGCGGTGCTGGTTCTAACCATTCCTGGAGTGGGGCTAAAGTCAGTTGCATGGAGGCGATACGCAGCAATGGTTGAGGTTATTATGCCACGCTATGATTTAAACCTGTAGCCGATCTTAAATTCTGTCTAGTAGTGGCACACCCATTCTTACGATAGAAGTGCTTCGCCGTGGGAGGGTAAGCAGATGGTGACAACCGAAGCAGTTGTGGCCCTACAAGACCCCAAGGATGTTTCGATCCATCAAATCGAATCGGAGTTGAGCCAAATCTGGTTAGGTGTGGATGGGGATGAGGAAACCGGGCCGCGGGCCGTCCGGGCGGCAACATTTACCCTGGTGGTTTACGAGTCGCCGGATTTAGCTGCCCAGATTGCACCTTCGGTGGAGAGGTTGGCAGTCCAGAATCCTTGTCGCGTTATTCACTTGCGTCCTCAGAACGGCCTGGAGGATGTGCCCTTATCAGCACAGGTGGCCGCTTACTGTCCGATGCAAAAACGCCACCAGAGCAATTTAATCTGCTGCGAGTACATCACCTTGACAGGCTCGCGGGCAGCCCTGGAACGGTCGCTGGGATTGATCAATGCCCTGTTAATTGGGGATTTGCCCACGTATTTGTGGTGGCAGGCCCAACCCAACCCTGACGATGTGCTGCTGCAAGGGTTGATTCACCTGCGCGAACAGGGAGGGATGCGACTGTTGGTAGATTCAGCGACCTTTCCTGACCCAATGCTGGGTTTGTTGGCGATGTACCGGCTGGTGCAGATGAATGTGCCGCTGGCCGATTTGAACTGGGGTCGCTTGAGCACCTGGCAGGAATTGACGGCAGAGGCATTTGACCCCCCTGACCGGCGCGCTGATTTGCCCAAGATTGATCAGGTGGTGATTGACTACGAGAAGGGGAATCCGGCCCAGGCGCTGTTATTTTTTGGATGGTTGGCCAGTCGGCTGAATTGGGTGCCCCAGTCCTATGCCGTTGAGTACAACGATTACGAGATTCACCGCATTGTTTGCCACTCTCCGGCAGGCCAAGAAATCAGGGCGGAGCTAGCAGGGTTGCCGGTGGCGAATATCGGGGCGGTAGCCGGGGATTTGCTGGGGCTGCGCTTAGACTCAGACCAACCGGATGCCAATTGCTGTACGGTGCTCTGTTCAGAAACCACCGGTTGTATGCGGCTCGAGGGCGGCGGCAAGGCTCAATTTTGCCGGGTGGAACAGGTCACGACCTTGCGGGACATCCCAGCCGAAACGCTCTTGGGGCAGCAAATTCAACGCTGGGGGCAACAAAGCCGCTTGTTCCAAGAAAGCCTGGCCGTTACAGCCGCCATTCTCCACGCAGCGTCATCTTGATGTAACAGTTTCGTCACGATCTGCGCTAGCAGGCAAGTCGGTCTGCAATGATAAAAAATCCCGAATATTACGAACTGCGCCCATGACCTCGGGCTGGTGCCGCCGGTTTTTGATGGGAGTTGTATTGACTGCCCTGCTTGTAGGGTGGTTGATACCTCAAGGGCTGGCCTATGTTGAGCGAATTCGCCCCACATTTGCCCTGCATTTTGACGGTGCCCAGCCGTTTGCCAGCGGTCGCGCTGTGGTCAAACAGGGCACATGGCACGGCTATATTGACCATTCAGGCAACTTGGTGATTCCACTGCGCTACACCGATGCCCGACCGTTTAGCGAGGGGTTGGCAGCAGTGGAATTGCAAGACAAGTGGGGGTATATCAATAAAAAAGGCCAAGTCGTTATTCCATTCGCGTTTGAACGGGCATTCGATTTTAGCGAGGGGCTGGCGGCTGTCAGTGATGGTCATAAGTGGGGATTTATCAATAAATCGGGTCAGGTGGTTGTGCCTTGCCAGTACGACCATGTATTGAATTTCAAAGAGGGGTTGGCGGCTGTCAAGCGCGGTCATAAGTGGGGATATATCAATCGCTCAGGTCGCTTGGTAATTCCCTGCAAATTTGATAATGTCTATAGTTTTTCGGACGGCCTGGCGCGGGTGAAGCAGGGGAATTCCTGGAGCTTTATTGACGAGAAAGGACGTGTGGTCATCAGTGAGTTTTTTCAGTGGGCGCAACCATTTCATGAGGGCTTAGCCGCAGCTAACCAAGATGGCCTGTGGGGCTACATCAATACCAAGGGCCAGTGGGAAATCGGCGCGCAATTCCATCAAGCCCTGAAATTTACTGAGGGACTGGCGGCGGTGCAGTGGCGGTCGCGCTGGGGCTACATCAATCGCCAGGGGCAGCTAGTGATTCCCTACAGCTTTGAAGAGGCCTGGTATTTTAGGGAAGGGCTGGCACTGGTGCGACAAAACGGCAAATGGGGATACATTGACAGTACCGGCGCGCTGGTCATTCCCTGCCAGTTTGACAATGCCGAGTCGTTTGCCGAGGGAGTGGCGCCGGTGAAATTCCAAAATGAGTGGGGTTATATCAACCGCAGCGGCCAGCCAGTTTTTCCGCCTGCTTTGCGCATAGCCATGGAACAGTTGCTTACCGATACACCAGGGGATAAATAGCCCGCCACGCCCAGATGCCCAGCACGACGACCCAGAATACTAGCCAAGCCACCAGCAGCGGCGGGAACGGGGGCCACGCCAACGGCCAGCGCAGTAAATCCACTACTGCCGACAGGGGCAACAGTTGGGCCATCACCGCCAGGACAGGGGGGAGGTTGTCGCGGGGGAAATAGGTGCCACACAGGGCAAACATCGGCACCACCACCAAAAAGGTCGGCACATTGATCTGGTCAACGGTGCGCACCAGGCCTGCCGTGAGTAATCCAATCCCCCCAAACAACAGCGCCCCCAGCACGAGCCATGGCAGCGACAACAGCAGCCCCACCGCCGGATACAACCCCATTAGAACCACCACCAACCCCGTCGTTAGACCGGCCAGTAGCCCCCGCGTCGTTGCCCACAGCCAGTCTCCCAAGAACACTTCAGTAAACGTTAACGGTGCGGTGAGCAAGGCATGCCAGGTCTTCTGGATTTGTAACCGGATAAAACTCCCGTAAGCCCCTTCAAAGAAACTCTGAAACAAGACCCCCACAGCAATCATTCCCGGGCCAATAAATTGCAGGTACGTCACCTCTTGACCGTGATAGTTCAGGGTGGGGATCAGGGGCGTCAGGCCAAACCCAAAGGCCATCAAGTATAAAATGGGTTCTGACAGGGGAGGTAAACTGTTGACCAGCCACGTGTTTTGATAAACCTTGAGATGGCGTCGCCAAACTGAATAAACCCCCCAAAAACTAATATCAATTCCAACCCTCTTGTGCCAACTCATTCGCCATTTGCTCCTATAATGTGGCAGTGACGTGTTTCCCTGGCTCTTAGTGTAGAGGGTTCATCGTTGATGCTGTGTAAAGGCTTTGAAATCGAACTCTACACGGGCACACCCCAGGGAAAGGTGGTTGGTCTGGCAGACCAGATTGTGCGGGCTTTGCCGGGATTTGCCTGGGAACCCGACCGTCGTAACGTGGAATATACCACACCCCCGCGCCAGCGCTATGAACAGCTCCTGTGCGATTTGGTGCAACCCCGGCAGCGACTCCGGCAGTTCCTACATACTCTGGGCGATTACACGCTGATTCCCGGCAGTACGTTGGCGCTGGGGGATAGTACGGTGTTTGAACGGTCTGACCCCCACAACCCCTACCACAGTTTTATTGAACAAACCTATGGCAGCCGGGTCGTCACTGCCAGCGTGCATATCAACATCGGTATTGCAGAACCCGAAACGTTGCTGCGGGCCTGCCGGTTGGTACGGTTAGAAGCCCCGTTGTACTTGGCCTTGAGCGCGTCTTCCCCTTGGTTGGATGGGCAATTGACCGGCTGGCACAGCACGCGCTGGCAGCAGTTTCCCCACACCCCTCCCCATGTCCCCTTGTTTTTGAACCACCGTCATTTCATCCAGTGGACGGAAACCCAACTCCAGGCGGGAACCATGCAAAATGTGCGGCATTTGTGGTGCAGCGTGCGTCCCAATGGCAACCGGCGGCCCTACGATTTGAACCGTTTGGAGTTGCGTATCTGCGATTTGATCAGCGACCCAATTCATCTATTAGCTGTAACAGCGCTGTTGGAGGCTCGCCTGCTGCAACTGTTGCACGACCCGCGCCTCGACCCGTTGTACAATCACCCCTGGCCTCGTGTCCATGCAGAAGACCTGCGGGCGCAAGCCGATGCCAACGCTCAACAAGTCGCTCGCCATAGTCTCGACAGCCTGGTGACCCACTGGCAAGATGGCCGTTTGCTGCGAGCGCGGGATTGGATTGCTGAACTCATGGAACAGGTCACACCCACCGCCAAAGCCCATGGGTTTGCTTGTTTTCTGTCGCCGCTGCGCACCATCTTGGCCGAAGGCAACGAAGCCCAACGGTGGATTGCTGACATCCAACAGGGCCAACCCCTACAAGCTGTACTGCAAAATGCCATCCAAACCATGCACCAGCGCGAGCGGGAATTAGCCAGCCAAATCTGTTCTTCCCAGGCGGCTTAAAATAGAACCACACCATCACAAACTTGGCGAACTATGGCTACTGTTGCCCCGGAACCCATGAACCCCGACAAGCAAAAGGCCCTCAGCTTGGCGATGCAGCAGATCGAAAAATCCTTTGGTAAAGGGGCGATCATGCGCCTGGGGGATGCCGCGCGGATTCGCGTCGAAACGGTGCCCAGTGGGGCCTTAACGCTGGATTTGGCGCTCGGGGGCGGGCTACCCAAAGGACGGGTGATTGAAATCTATGGCCCAGAAAGTTCCGGGAAAACCACGGTGGCGCTCCATGCCGTGGCGGAAGTGCAAAAACGGGGGGGCATTGCGGCGTTTGTGGACGCAGAACACGCGCTTGACCCGGCCTATGCTGCCGCCTTGGGGGTGGATGTGCAAAACCTGCTGGTGTCCCAGCCGGACCATGGGGAGGCGGCGCTGGAAATTGTGGACTCGCTGGTGCGGTCGGCGGCGGTGGATATCGTCGTGGTGGACTCGGTGGCGGCGCTGGTGCCCAAGGCAGAAATCGAGGGGGAAATGGGGGAAGCTTACATGGGGTTGCAGGCGCGGTTGATGAGCCAAGCCCTACGCAAAATCACGGGCAACATCAGCAAGACTGGTTGCATTTTGATTTTTTTGAACCAACTGCGGCAGAAAATTGGCGTCACCTACGGCAACCCCGAAACGACGACTGGCGGTAACGCGCTGAAGTTTTACGCCTCGGTGCGCTTGGACGTGCGACGGATGCAGACCTTGAAACGGGGCACGGAGGAGTACGGGATTCGGGTCAAGGCCAAGGTTGCTAAGAACAAAGTAGCTCCCCCCTTCCGGCTGGCCGAGTTTGACATTATTTTTGGCAAGGGCATTTCCCAGGCGGGCTGTGTGTTGGACATTGCCGAGCAGGTGGGAATCGTCAAACGCAAGGGAGCGTGGTACAGCTACCAGGGAGAAAATATGGCCCAGGGCCGGGACAATGCGCTGCAATTTCTGGAAGAGCATCCGGCGGTGCGGGAAGCCATTGAGCAGCAGGTGCGCCAGCAACTGGAAATGGGGACCGTGGTGATTCCCACGGCAACGCCTACCCCTGAGGACTTAGAACCGGAAGTCGCACCCACCGATGAGTGACCCGCAGCACCAAGCCTGGTTACAACAACTGCGCCGCCGGGAAGGGTCGTGGGTGGAATGGGGACAGCTCTGCCAGCAACTGCAAAAAGCGGGGTGGGGGGCGGAAGCGATTTTTGAGGAAACGGGGCTAGAACCCAGCACCCAAAATCAATTGATTGTCGCTAGCCAGGTGTTTGCATCGTTGCAACCCCAACCCGAACTTCAGGACTATTTCCGCACCCAGGGCAGCGATTTGTTGTACGAATTACGGCTGTTATCCCAGTCCCAACGACTCACCTGCGCGGCCTTCATCCGCGACAAGGGTCTCGATGCTGCCACCACGCGCGATGTCGTGAAAGCGATGAAGGAATTGAGCCAGTACCGGGTACCGCCCGAATTTAGTGACCATCCGGGGGATGCCGTTGCGTTTCAATGCTGGCGGTTGTTGCGCCAAAAACCGAGCAGCAGCGACCGGGGACGGTTACTAGCGCGGGGGTTGCGGTTTGCCCATAGCGAAAGCGCGCGAGTCGCTCTGGAACAATTACTCGACCTCCACCAGGTTGAGGCCTTGCCGACGCCGCCCCGTTTGCCCTGGTACCGGTTGGAATCGGCGCTGGAGCAACCGCTGATTCTGCCGCTGGCAGGCCAGTTGCCCCTGAGCGAAGCAGTTTGGTGGGAGACGCCCGTGGCCCAACCCCAGCCGCCGTTTGGCGTAGTGACGGGCATCCCTACGGTCGTGGCCTTGCCAGGATGGCCGGTATTGCGTTCGGCGCAAGCGCCGCTGGCTTTGCTGGCCCAGAAACTCCCCGAAATGGGGGTGAATGAGCCGGTCTTGCTGGTGGTGGACCGGGAAGCAACGGCTTGGCAAGTGGATGCCTATTTTCTGGTGGCCGAGGCGGGACAGGTGCAATTGCGCTGGTTCTCCGAATCGCCAGGGGTGCCGTTGTTGGGGCGATTGATCCTGGCCTTACGCGCCCCCCAGATTTTTGACCCCGAATACCTGACGGAACCCTGGCAATTTGAGGAGTAAAGCGTTCTTGATAAGCTGGTGGGGGAGGTGAGGCCATGTTTTTGAGTGTGGTCATTCCCACCTACAACCGGCGGCCGATTCTGGCCAAAGCTCTATACGCCCTGGAGCAACAGGATTGGGCGGGGCCGTACGAAGTGATCGTGGTGGATGACGGGTCAACTGACGATACCTTGACGTGGTTGCAGACCCATCAAACCGAGTTGCCCCATGTACGTTGGTATGCCCAGGCGCACCAGGGACCCGCAGCCGCTCGGAATTGGGGGATAACCCAGGCGCAAGGCGATACGATTGTGTTTATTGACAGCGATTTGGTGGTGACACCAGTATTTCTGCGCGCCCACGCCGAACAACTACAAGCCGCCTACCAACGATTGGGTCATCAGAAATGCTTTACCTACGGGCGGGTCGTGAACACGTCGAATTTTGAGCATCCCACCCAGGAACCCTTCAAATTAACGGACGTATCGCGGGCGTTTTTTGCGACGGGCAATGTGGCGATCGCCAAGAAATGGCTGGAATTGGCGGGGGGATTCGATACGGATTTCCAGTTTTACGGGTGGGAGGATTTGGAGTTGGGGGTGCGGCTGAAAAAACTAGGACTGGTGTTGATTCCCTGCCCGCTGGCGGTGGGATATCACTGGCATCCCCCGTTTACCCTTGACCAGATTCCTCGCTTGCTGGATAAAGAGATGCAGCGGGCCAAGATGGGCCTCCTTTTCTACCAAAAGCATCCCACGTGGGAGGTGCGGTTGATGATTCAAATGACGTGGCTGCACTGGCTATTGTGGGAAGTAGTCTCGCTAGGGGGATGGCTGAATGAACATACCCTCGCGCCCCTGATGCAGTGGTTGATTGACCGGGGACGGAACGATTGGGCGTGGGAAATCGCCCGGATTTTTCTCAACCGCTATCAGGTGCAGGCGGTGTACGCCGCTTACCGGGAGTGGCGCCAGTCCCAACGGCCATGAAGATTTATTTCTACCGCGTCGAAGAACCCTACGGCTACTTGTCCAATTTTTCCCCCCATCCCATTGAATTAGACGGGCATCGCTGGCCGACCGTGGAACATTACTACCAAGCCCAAAAGTTTGTAGGGACGCCCCACGCTGACTTGGTGGACAAAATCCGGCAACTGCCGACCCCATTGCAGGCCGCCCAAACCGGTAGAAATCCCCAGTATCAACGCCGGCCAGACTGGGACCAGATCAAGCGGGCGGTGATGCTCAAAGCCGTGCGTTGCAAATTTCACAGCCACCCTGACCTAGCCCAGAAGTTACTCGCCACCGGCGATGCCGAACTCATCGAAAATTCCCCTACCGACAGCTACTGGGGGTGCGGCCCTGACGGCAGGGGCTGTAATCACCTGGGCCAAATTCTCATGCAAGTGCGCGACGAATTGCGGCAAGCTGGTCAACCCAAGGTATCCTGAATACCCGCCGCATGGGCGTAGGCAGCCAGGATCACCTCCGTGGTTTTCCCCCAGGCGATGTTGCCGTGCCTATCCAGGCCAATGGCTCCTAAATCCCGTCCACGTTGGGCTGCTTCCCGAAACGACCGTTCAAACGCTTCGGCCAAGGTGAGTCCATCCGTCACCCGGATCACAATCCGCGCTGCCAGGCATTCGTCAATAATATCCTCGCCAATCCCCGTGCAACTGACAGCCGCCTGGTCGTTGGCATAGGTGCCTGCCGGCATCGCCGAATCGCTCACTCGCCCGATGCGCTCACCCCCCTTGCCACCAGTGGACGTTCCCACCGCCAGCCGCCCCTGACCATCGCGAACGACCACGCCAATCGTGCCCGTATCCGCCACCAGGTTCATCAGCGCGCCGTCTTTGGTGCGATTCACCCATTCCTGCAAGCGCTGGGGCGTAACCGGGTTGTAGGGCGGGAGGTGTAACTCGCGGGCCAGTTCGCTAGCGCCGACATCGGCAATCACCCGGTCGCTTTGGGTTTGCAGAAAATGGGCTAGTTGAATCGGGTAGCGCACTCGCTGGGCATTGATCACGCCGCTGAAAGTGTGGGTATGACCGTCCATGAGCGCAGCGCTGAGGCGCACCTGGCCGTCGGACTGCAAGACCGCCCCCGTCCCAGCGTTGAACAGTGGGTCATCCTCCAGCATTTGACACCCCTGCACCACTGCCGCTAGCGCTGGTTGCCCTTGGGCCAGTTGGTCGTAAACTGTGCGGGCGATGCGATGGAGCGACTCGCGAATCGGTGTGACCGACTGCTGCGACTTCAAGGTAGCACCAGCGCCACCATGGATGATCACCTGGGGGCCATCGGTTGCCGGAATCACTGCCACTTGGTACATTGCCATCACTTGCCCCCACAAACGCCACGCTATCGGCTACACTGACTGGTATTGATGATATGGGAAAATTAGGGTATTTAACTCGGCAATGGAACGGTTTGTCGCCGCTGAGACACCACCTTCACCTATTTGGTTGAATGTGCTTTCCACCCAAGTTTCGTTGGAGCGAGCCATTCAAGAGGTAACGGCCCAAGTGCAAGCAGTGGGAACCATTGACCTAGCGCTGGTGTTTATCAGTGATAGTTTTGCCAGTGAATATGTGCGGTTGTTGCCTCTGTTGCACGAGTATCTACCGATTCGCTGCCTAGTCGGTTGCGGGGCGGGGGGGGTGATTGGTTCATTACCGAGCGGCGTGGCCCAGGAAATTGAAGGCAAACCGGCCTTGGCCCTGAGCGTCGCACGTTTGCCTGGTGTGCAGGTCCACCCGTTTGTGATTCAACCCCAGGATTTGCCCGATTTGGACAGCCCGCCGCACGCCTGGGTAGACTTGGTGGGCGTCGATCCCGCCCAAGAACCCCACTTTGTGCTACTTGCCGACCCTGCGACCAGCCGGATCATGGACGTGCTTCAGGGTTTGGATTACGCCTACCCGCGCAGCGTCAAAGTGGGGGGACTGGTTGGTGATGGGTTGTTCTACCAGCAAGAACTACTGACCCAAGGCGTGGTGGGGGTGGCGTTGGCGGGGCTGCGGGCCGAAACGATTGTCGCCCAAGGTTGCCGTCCCATCGGTCAGCCCTACCGGGTCACCCGTGGCGAGCGCAATATCATCCTGGGTCTAGAAGACCGGCCGCCCCTGCAGGTCCTGCAAAATCTCATCCAAAATTTGGACGAAGCCGACCGGGAGTTGGCCCAATCCGGGTTACACATTGGCGTCGTCAGCGATGAGTTCAAGCAGGAATTAGCCCCCACCGACTTTCTCATCCGGAATTTGCTGGGGATTGACCCGCGGCATGGGGCGATTGCCATTGGCGACCGGGTGCGACCAGGACAACGGGTGCAATTTCACCTGCGGGACGCCCAGACCTCGATGACTGATTTAGAGCAACTGCTAGCGGCCCATGTGCGCCACCATCCGGAACCCCCCTTGGGCGCGTTGATGTTTGCCTGCCTGGGACGAGGGCAACACCTGTACGGGCGACCCCATGTGGATTCCCATTTATTTCAACGCTATTTGCCCCATACGACGCTGGCGGGATGTTTTTGCAACGGTGAGATTGGGCCAGTGGGCAAAACGACCTACCTGCATGGCTATACCGCCGTTTTTGTGTTGTGGTATGCAGGGGAGCCGTGATCACGTGATCAATCAACTACTGGACGGGCGGTATCGCATCATTGCCACCTTAGCGGCGGGGGGGTTTGGCAAGACGTTTTTGGCCCAGGATACCAAGCGACCCGGACAACCCCAGTGCGTGGTGAAAATGCTGCACGGTAGCCATGACCCCAAAACCATGGAAGTCGCGCGGCGGCTGTTTTACAAAGAGGCCGAAACCCTGGAGAAATTGCGCCATCCCCAAATCCCCCAACTGCTGGCCTTTTTTGAACAAAACCAAGAGTTTTACCTGGTAGAGGAATTCATCCCTGGACATACATTGGCTCAAGAATTGGTGCCGGGGCGCGTCTTTGACGAGAACTGGGTCTTGACCTTTCTCACAGACGTGTTGCAAATCCTGCAATTTATCCACAATCGCGGCGTGATTCATCGCGACCTCAAACCCAGCAACCTGATCCGCCGGCAGGGGGATGGCAACTTGGTGTTGATTGATTTCGGCGCCGTCAAACACCTCCCCATCGCTGGGGCTGCGCCCGCGGAAGCCAGCCAAACCGTGGGGATTGGCACCCAGGGATACATGCCCACGGAGCAGTCCAGCGGCAAACCGCGCTTCAGCAGCGACCTGTACGCGCTGGGGATGATGGCCATTCAAGCCCTGACAGGTGTCCACCCGCGTGACTTACCAGAAGATGTGGACACCGGTGAAATCCTTTGGCAAGACCGCGCTCAGGTTAGTCCCACGTTGGCGCAGATTTTGACCAAAATGGTGCGTTATCACTTCAGCCAGCGCTATCAACGGGCTGAAGAAATCCTCCAGGATTTGCAACCCCTGTTGGCCCAGTTGCCCCAGATTGCGCCGCCGTTGCCGCCGGTGGACCTGGCCCTGCGCA
Source organism: Gloeomargarita sp. SKYG116 (assembly GCA_025056115.1). Classification (GTDB taxonomy): domain Bacteria; phylum Cyanobacteriota; class Cyanobacteriia; order Gloeomargaritales; family Gloeomargaritaceae; genus Gloeomargarita. The sequence goes on along the minus strand of JANWVM010000009.1, from coordinate 18,934 downwards.
TGGCCGAACCGACCTACCGTGAAGGTGAATCCCCTCCTGCCACCCAACCGCTGGAAATTGAACCCACCCTCACAGCTCAACCAGTGGTGGAACCCACCGTCGCTGCGTCCCAGACCCACACGCCACCCCTGATTGAACCCACGGTCGCCACCGACCCGGATGCGACCATCCCAGCCGCCAACCGCCGCGTCCTCCCGGCGACCGATGCCACCCAGCCAGTCCCCACAGCCGTTGCTCCAGCGAGGCCCAACCTCTGGCCCTGGCTATGGGGTGCCGGAGCAGCCCTCGTGGTGCTGGCAGTCGGCGGCTGGTTCGGTTGGCAACAGTGGGGGCGCCATTCTGCAACCGCCGCCTTGACCGAAGCTCAAACCCTGATGACCCAAGCGAGCCAACAAACCACCCAAGCCAAAACCCTGGAACAATTGCAAGCCGCCAAAGCCCAGTGGGAAAAAGCGCTGGCCATCCTGCAACAAATCGAAAAGCCTGGTGCGGCTGCCGCTGAAGTCCGCCAACTGCAACAACAATGTGAACAGGAAATCCGCCGGTTGGAAGCCCGTATCCTCGCTTGTAAAGACGTGCTGTGGGGAGAATGTCCCTAAAGAAAGAGCCGGCTTGCATCCCCAACCGGCTGAGACACGATACCTAGACCAAGACTTCTCAGAGACGGATAATCCCAGTCCAGCCTCAGCAAAATTCTGCGACTCGACTGAAATCCTCCTACTTCCATCTTAGGTAACAATTGTTACTAGCGCTTCATTTATAAAACTTTACATTTGGGCTACTGGGGACTGATAAGCAAAACTTTTAAGTGGTCAGGCGTCCCTCAAGTAAGTAGGGGCAAGGGCTAGGAGATGTGCCACTACCTCACGCATGGGTGGCGTAGAGACGGACGGCGGTGGGCTAACGCCAAAGATTTGTTGCCAGAGGTGGGGGTCGGGATGCAGTTGCATGGAACCATGTTGCAGCAAGCTATGTCCCCGGCGCAATTGGGCACTGCCAATGAACTTATGACCAGCGGCGGTGACCAGATCAGTTGTGACGGCCTGGGCGAAACAATGGGGTAAGTTGCGGTGGGGGCGGTCGCTGCCCAATTCTAGGGAAATACCTAGTTCGCGCCAGCCGTGGATCAGCCAGTTCTGGATGCGTTGTACTTGCTGGCGATAGGTTCCCGGTTGGATGCCAATGACCACTGCATAGCACAAGTCACCTTGATGCAAAACGGCGCTGCCCCCCGACGGGCGACGTATCAGCTGGAGTGGTTGGCCGTGATAGGTGATAGACGCCCAGTGCGTCGGCCAATGCTGCTGGTGATACCCCAGGGAAATGGCCGCCGGTTGCCACTGGTACAATCGCACTGCGCCGGCAATCTCTCCCCGTTGATGGGCTGCTAGTAAAGCCAGGTCGGTTTGCATCTGGGTGTCGCCATCCGCAACTTGCAACGGCCAAACTAGCCAGGGGGCAGATGGTGCTAAGCTAGGGATGATGCGAGCCATGACGGGATGTAGCGCAGCTTGGTAGCGCACTTCGTTCGGGACGAAGGGGCCGTGGGTTCGAATCCCGCCATCCCGATAGGTGACGCCCTTGACCCACAATTGGTAATGTAACAGAGTTGTTACTGTGGGCGAGGGCCGGCTATGGATTGGCAGTGGGACGGGGCAATTCGCGAGCTGCTGCGGGCATGTGGGGCGCAGGCCCGGCGCATGGGTGAAACGGGTTTCACGGTGATGGAGAAAGGCCCAGCGGACTATGTCACCACCGTCGACCAGGCGCTAGACGCCCGCTTAACCCACCAGTTTCGCCAATGGTTTCCTGAGGACGGCCTGATTACCGAAGAAAACCCCGACTCCCGCTACGACTACACTGCCGGTCGCCCGCGTCTCTGGTGCATTGACCCCATTGATGGCACTGATGATTTCGTGCATCAACGGCCCTACTACTCCCTGATGGTGGGATTGCTGGAGCACTATCAACCGACGGCGGGCTGGATTTATGCGCCCGTGCTGGAACGGATGTACTGGGGCGGGCCAAGCTACGGCGTGTACCAGCAGTTGCCCGACCAGCGGGTGATGCCCCTGCCCCAAAAACGCCCGGAGCCGCCGTCTGTCTGGTACTGCCCGCTGATGATTGGCGATAAGGACCGCGAGCGTTACGGCCCGGCCTTACAAAAGCTCATCCCCGGCGCGGATTTACAAACCATGGGCAGCTTTGGGTTGAAGGTGGTGGAAGTCATCCGGGGGCGGGCCTTGGCCTACATGTACTTCAACCGGCGCGTCAAACTGTGGGACACGGTCGGCCCGATTGCTATTGCCCAGGCGGCGGGACTCACTTGCTGTGACCTGGATGGTCAACGCCTGCGTTTCGATCCCCAAGTGGTGGATGCTGTGACGCTCTGCCACTGCCAGCGGATTGTGGTAGGGTGGCCAGAATTTCTGCCCAAATTACTGCCATTGATCCAGGAAGCCGTTTATGTCACCGAGACTCAAGCCAAATCCGGCGGCGGCCCCGACAACTGCAGTAGATAGTTCTGGATATAGGCTTGCAGTTCCTGGCGTTTGAGTTCAGCGCCCAATCGCGGCCCCGGCTCTTCCCAAAAAATGACGCTCTCCACCGGTTCTAGCGCCAGCAGTTGAAAAATGATATGGACAACTGGCACCGGCAAGGCCATTAACCAGGGGTCCTTGGGCAGGGGAATGCTGTTGGTGGCATCTTCTAATGTGCAATAGGCGTACAGCAGGGTGCGCTCGGCACCGGCAATGGACGTATAGGTGCTCGTCTGCCAGCGCTTGTCGAGCGTTTGGACAATGTAGTACTGCTTGTGGCGAAAGTTCTTGGCAATGTCCAGCAGGAGTGGGCCAATCAGTTGCACCAGTTGTGCCGTATTGTCCGTGGTGGGGGCCTCGTCAATCAGTTGTTGCAATTGTTGTTCCAGTTCCATCGGCTGCTCCCCCGTTTTTTTCATCATAGCGCTCCAGGGAACGTTGCCGGTGTTGGTGGAGCATCGCCAGGGTCACGGTGCCGGTCAGGTGTTGCCAGGGAAGCGGCCTGTCAGCCGGCCAGTCCTGGTGCACATAGAAATCCCAGGGGGGGAGTTGGCCGCGCAATTCCTTGAACGCTCGCCGGATACCGCCTAAGGAAACGCCGTATTCGCGGGTTAACAGCAGCAATGGCCCCAACCGCCGGTCCCCCCGCGACAACAACGCCTGCACCAGCGAATCCTTGTAGGGTTCTGGGCGAACGTCCACCCCCAGCTTGCCTAGTTGTTTTGCTAAAAACTGCAATCGTTTTTCCGCCTGCGGGTTGACGCCTAACCACTGCCAGGGGGTCTGGGCCTTGGGAACGAACGTACTGCACCCAACGCTCAGGCGTAAGCGAGGCACCAGTTGGCGCAACTCTCGACCCAACTGCACCGTTGCGGCCACGTCAGCCTCGGTTTCCGTCGGCACGCCCACCATGGTGTACAGTTTCAAGCCCTTGAGGCCCCCCTGTTGGGTCACCTGCGCCGCCCGGTAGATGTCCGCCTGGTCCAGTTTTTTATTCATCACCTGCCGCAGGCGCTCCGACCCACTCTCGACCGCAATGGTCAGGGACTGGGTGTGATGGCGTGCCAGGGTGGTCACCAGCAATTCGTCCACGGTCGCTGCCCGCACCGACGCAATGCTGAGCCGTACCTGGTCAAATTCGGGTTGATTCAAAGCCGTGAGCAACGCCGGAAATTCGGGATGTTGGGTCACCGACGGCCCCAGTAAGCCAATCCGGTCCGTCACCGTCAGCCCCTGCATGATTGCCGGCAGTAATCCTTGGCCCACATCGGCCTTCCGAAACGGCAAGGTGAGATAGCTGGCGAGACAAAAACGGCACATTTCTGGGCAACTGCGCACCACTTCCACCATGTAGATGTTTTCCCAGGCGGCGCGCGGGGTGACCACGGTGGACACAGCCAGCCGGTTGCCTTGATACACCTGGCGTTGCACCTGCGGGGGCGCTTCCGGATGGGGGCAAACGGTTTCCAGGTGGCCAGTTGGGGCGGCATACTTAGGTTGATAAAACTGCGGGACATACACACCCGGCACCTGGGCCAAGTGCAGCAGTTGCTCCTGCCGGTCCTGGTGGCGCACGGTTAAATAGGCATCCAGAAACCGCGGAATTAATTCCTCCGCATCCCCCAGTAAAATCACATCCAAAAAATCGGCAAACGGCTCCGGATTGGCGCTCAACACCGGCCCGCCCCCAAACACCAGGGGATGCCCGTCTTGGCGTTCCCGGCTCCACAGGGGGGTCTGCAACTGTTCCAGCAAATCCAACAGATGGGGGTAGTCCAGCTCCCAGGCTAACGAAAACCCGATCAACTCCGGTTGCGTCGCCAATGGCTCCCGTTCATCGGTAAACCAACGACTCACCCGTACATCCGGACGTTGCGCCAACAATCCCCAAATCAACTGGTAGCCCAAGCTGGTAATCCCGACGCTGTAGGTATTGGGATAGGCCCACACCAGCGGTACGGCCGTTGCTTCCGGAACAGCCGGCGTGAATAATAAACGTTCTTCTGACCAGAGGCCACGCACCGGAAACCTTAAGGCAAATGTTAAGCAATGTTACGAACTGTCTGGGGGTTGCCAAGGACTCCTTAGTAAAATGTAACTCAAGTTTCGTGTCCGTCTGGGGGGTGGGGGTCGGTCAGGCCGGTCAACCTCGCCCTTACAATCGAAGCTGTAGGTACAAAAGCGGTTTAAGACGAAGGAGGCGTGTAGTCAATGGGACTACCCTGGTACCGAGTTCACACAGTCGTCATTAACGACCCAGGGCGGCTGATTTCGGTTCATTTGATGCATACATCGCTGGTGGCCGGTTGGGCAGGCTCCATGGCGCTGTACGAGTTGGCAGTGTTTGACCATACCGACCCTGTGTTGAATCCCATGTGGCGGCAGGGGATGTTTGTGTTGCCGTTCATGGTGCGCCTGGGGGTGACCAATTCCTGGGGCGGTTGGAACATCTACGGGGAAGCGGTCACTGATCCGGGGTTGTGGTCGTTTGAAGGGGTGGCAGCCGCCCATATCATCCTGTCGGGGTTGCTCTTCTTGGCGGCCATTTGGCATTGGGTCTACTGGGATTTGGAGTTATTCCGGGACCCGCGCACGGGCGAGCCGGCGTTGGACTTGCCCAAGATGTTCGGCATTCACCTGTTCCTAGCCGGCCTGCTGTGTTTTGGATTTGGCGCGTTTCACCTGACTGGGTTGTTCGGGCCAGGGATGTGGGTTTCGGACCCCTATGGACTAACTGGCCATGTGCAACCGGTAGCACCCGCTTGGGGACCCGAAGGATTCAATCCGTTTAACCCAGGGGGAGTGGTGGCGCACCACATCGCCGCTGGGATTGTGGGCATCATTGCCGGGTTGTTCCATTTGACCGTGCGACCGCCCCAACGTCTCTACCGCGCCCTGCGCATGGGGAACATTGAAAGCGTGTTGTCGAGCAGCATTGCCGCCGTCTTCTTTGCCGCATTTGTGGTGGCAGGGACGATGTGGTACGGGTCAGCAACGACGCCGGTGGAGTTGTTCGGCCCGACGCGCTACCAGTGGGATAAGGGCTATTTCCAAAAAGAAATCCAGCGGCGAGTGCAGGCGGATTTAGCGGCTGGTTTGAGCAAGCAAGAAGCCTGGTCGCGGATTCCAGAAAAACTGGCCTTCTATGATTATGTGGGTAACAGTCCAGCCAAGGGCGGTCTGTTCCGGGCGGGTCCGATGAACAAGGGGGATGGTTTAGCGCTGGCCTGGTTGGGTCACCCGGAGTTCAAAGATGCCGAGGGCCGGATTTTGACCGTGCGGCGCTTGCCCAATTTCTTTGAAACCTTCCCAGTTATCCTAGTGGACGAAGACGGGATTGTGCGGGCGGATATTCCCTTCCGGCGCGCCGATTCCAAGTTCAGCATTGAACAAACGGGCGTGACGGTCACGTTCTACGGCGGCAAACTCAACGGTCAGACCTTCACCGACCCGGCGGTGGTCAAGCAGTACGCCCGCAAGGCCCAGTTGGGTGAACCGTTTGAATTCGACCGGGAGATTTTCAAATCCGACGGCGTGTTCCGCACCAGTCCCCGCGGGTGGTTTACCTTTGCCCATGCGTCGTTTGCGTTACTGTTCTTCTTCGGTCATATCTGGCATGGGTCGCGTACCCTGTTCCGGGATGTGTTTGCCGGGATTGATGAGAACATCGGCGAACAAGTCGAATTCGGCGTGTTCCTGAAAGTCGGGGACAAAACCACCCGTCGCACCGAAGAAACCGCCGTCTAATCCAGGCCCAATGTTCGACAGGAGGGGGTCAGGTGTTAATTACCTGGCTCCTTTTGTTTGGGCCACAGGCTGCGCACGCCCAAGAGCAAGAAACCAACAGCAGCCAGGAGCTGGAGGTGATCGAGAGGCACCACCCGGCACAGCCATTCGCCCCCGAATACCCCCAAAAAGCTGGACGTAACCAAGGCGGTTGCCGTGCCCACAAACACCCATCGCGGGGCGCCAGAGCCACTGCTCAGGGCAATGGTTGCCAATTGACTCTTGTCCCCGACTTCCGCCAAAAAAACCGTCACAAAGGTCACCACCAGCAACTGCCAATTCATACCCGACCGGCGCGCCACCAATCCCACCCCAACCACAGGGCCACCGCTAGGAAAAAGGCTCCGGAAACGACCTCAACGCGACGTGGGTCTAGCCATTGACTGAGCCAGTGCCCAACCAGCACCCCCAGGCAACTGGTCGCCAGCAACGCCAACGCCGCTCCTACAAACACCACTCCCGGTTGATGGGAGGAACTAGTCATCAACAAGGTCGTCACCTGGGTCTTGTCGCCCAATTCCGCTAGCAGTACCGTCCCAAAACTCCCTAGGGCAATTTTCAGCCGTGATGCCGCCATGGTCTGTGCCCCAAATGCTAGCTACCCATCCTATCACGGCCCCCAATCAACCGGCGTGAATGACCCGTGCAGTCCGTAGGGAACGTGATGCCGCAGGTGCAACGTCGCCACTGGCCCCGCCGAGACATCCATCGCATCCAGGATGACGATATCTGTACATTGACGGGCGGCATTATAGACAAAGGCCAGCAACCAGCCGTCATTTTCTCCGGCGCTGCGGGGGACAAACACTGGTTCACTCACAAATCCCCGCGGCCCTGCCAGCCACACACTTTGCCGACCAGTGGTCACATCCAGCGCCATGATGCCTTGCAGGGGTGCATTGGCCACAGGATCAGCCGCCACCCCCAGATAAACCCACCGGTAGGAGCGGCCCACCCGCTGAGGATGCACCTGGGGAAATTCACAGCAACGGGGCAAGAGCATGTCCGTGCGCACGCGATGGGTCGTCAAATTCACCCGAAAGCGCTTGAGTTGTCCTGCCGGCAGGGACGCAAAATCCACAAACCGGTAATCCGTCTGCTGGTCAATCGTGGGGAAATGGCTGTAGCAGATGGAGTCAAGCACCAGTTCATCCCCCTGCTCATAGCCATTGGCATGGTGAAAAACGAAGCACGGCTCAGTCAAAAACACGCGCACGGCCCCCCCTGACCTGGGAATGACTAAGATGCGCGTGGGTTGTTCCCGGTCAAAATGCAGGCATTGCGCTGCTCCCGTCCACCCCAGCAGGTAGGGCAATGGGAAAAACTGGACCGGATTTTGGAAGAACACATAGTAATTCTCGGTCAGGATGAAATCATGCAAAAAGGCAAAACCATTGATGGTGTATTGATGCTGGCGGACAACCCCCCATTGGTCATCAAACTCATAGAGCCGGATTTCGCTGTTCAGGCCCGCTTTAACACCAAAATTGACCAGTAACCCCTGGGGATCAAGGCGAGGATGAGCGGAAAATCCATGCCCTTCCGGAATCAGGCCTCCCAGATTGTCCAAACCCAGCGTCTCCAGAGTTCTGGGGTCAAGCCGGTAGGGATGGGCCGCTTCCCACAAGGCCAGCAGTTTATTCCCCCAATAAACCACATTGGTATTGGCGATATTTTTTAACCGCATGTCCCCAAAATTGTGCCACCAGCCCCCTGGCTTTTGAGTGCCGAACACACCCCGGTACAGAATTTGATTGGCCCGTTCCTCCGCTAGATATTCTGGTGTTTTTACATAACGATTGCGATAGAAAGCCCGTCCCTCTCGAAAACACACTTGATTCACCATGCCATCCCCATCAAACGGGTGATGGTACCGTTGGCCGCCCCGGTCCAACCGCCCTGGCCCATTGCGATAGAGCGTGCCGGTTAACCCCGCTGGAATCGTCCCAGTGACCTCCTCCACCCAGTAGGCAAATTCCTGAGGTTGGGTGCGATGTCCCCCCTGCCAATCCTCCAGCCGGTAATAGGTCGCCGTCACGGTGGTCATGGCTAGTCACAAATCTTAACGAAAATTAACAACCCGATTGTAGCGCAGGGGGATGGGCGTTGAGTGGCACAATCAGAGATAGGCGTTGCGTCACGAAAGGATGGTCATGCGTTGGGTTTGGCTAGGGTTGTTGTGGTTGGTGGTTGGCTTAACCGGTTGTAGTGTGGGCACGGCGGGTCTAAATCCCTACATTGATGTGGCAGGAGGGTATCAATTTCTCTATCCCAACGGTTGGGTACAGGTACAGGCGCCGCAGCAGAAATACGCCGTTTTATTTCATGACCTGATTGACCCCAGCGAAACCCTAAGTTTGGTCATTAGCCCGGTCAAATCGGGAAAAACCTTGGCGGAGTTGGGGTCGCCGGCGGAACTCGGGGAACGATTGATGCAAACGGCCTTGGCGCAAGCGGCAGTGGACAGAAAACCGCAACTACTCAGCGCTGCCAGTCACCAAACCGATGATCAACAACTGTACTACACCTTGGAGTACGTAGTGAACACAGCCAATGGCACCCGTCACAACCTGGCAGCGATCACCACTCGTCATGGCAAGCTCTACACGCTGAACGCCTCTGTCCCCGAAAGTCGCTGGCCGAAAGTCATGGACTTGCTACAGAAGGTGGTCAATTCCTTCCAGGTCAATTAGCCAAGTTTACGAGCCGGCTCCGCATCCGTAGTCACGGTCAGGTCATCAAACCAGCCCCGGCGTTTGAAAAAGTAAATGAGGGCTATCGCAATCGTGAGCATCACGCCCAGGATCAGGGGATACCCCCAGTACCAATGCAACTCCGGCATATTCCAGGGTGATTTTTCGGGGTCAAAATTCATGCCATAGATGCCGGCAATAAACGTTAACGGGATAAAAATACTAGAGATCACTGTGAGGAACTTCATGATTTCGTTCGTGCGGTTGCCAATGGCTGACAGATAGACATCCATCAATCCCGACGCCACTTCGCGATAGGTTTCTACAATATCCATCACCTGCACCGCGTGGTCGTAGCAGTCGCGCAGATAGACCCGCACCTCAGGTTGAAAGAAATCCCCTGCATCCCGGATGAGCACATTCACCGCATCCCGCAACGGCCAGATTAACCGTCGTAAACTCAGCAAATCCCGTCTCAGGTGGTGGATTTCCACCAACGTTTCCCGGCTAGGGCGACCAACCACCGCATTTTCCAGGGCCTCTAAACGTTCACCGTACAGTTCCAGGACAGGGAAAAATCCGTCTACAATCGTATCCAGCAGGGCGTACGTCAAGTAATCAGCGCCATAGCGACGAATCATTCCTTTATCAGCGCGAATCCGCTCCCGCACCGGCGCAAATGTATCGTATTGGCCCTCCTCCTGCACTGTCACCAGATAGCCCGACCGCCCTAGAACAAAGCTCACCTGTTCTGTATAAAACCCGTCGTGATCCGCCTGCGGCATGACCATGCGGGTCACCAGCACGAGATGGTCAGCATAAGGTTCCACTTTCGGGCGCTGGGGCACATTCACAATATCTTCCAACGTCAACGGGTGTAAATGAAATACCTGGCCCAATTCCTGTAATATCTCCGCTGAACCCAACCCGCGCACATCCAACCACGACACCGACGCTCGTTCCAGATAGGGCAAACAGTCGCGGGGGCGTTCGAGTTGATGACAACTAGCGTGATCCGGTGTGTAATCAATCAAAACCAGCTCTGTTGGCAGGGCATCTGGGTCAATACGAATCGTGCCAGGCGTATCGCCCGGGTCGTCGTAGTAGTAGTCAATGTAGGAGTCCTCATCCCAGGCGGTAGCGGCGGCAGCTAACTCTTGATCCCTGCTAGGCGTCATAAACTCACGAATCTGGTAGTCGGTATAGTCTGGGCAGCCATCATACTATAGCTAAGCTGCTGCAGTTCGTCAGAAGGATGAGCAAAAAACCAAGGACGGGGCTGCGCCCTGCGACCCAGGGGATAGCAACCATAAATAGCCTAGCTACACCATCAGAGGCTGAAGTTTGCGATTCGTCGCACCTCATACGACTATCACCTCAAGGGAAGTCTCTGGGAAACAACCAAGGACGGGTCTGCGCCTTGTTCGATGTCTAGCCACCGCTATCACCCCGGCGTAATTTAGCAATAAAAAAACCATCCATCTGGTGGCGATGTGGCCAAAACGTAACGGTTTGCGTACGGGGGTCTAGGGCGCTGGTTAATTCGGCAGGTAGGGCTGGCGGCATGATGTGCCAGTCGGGGTGTTGGGTGAGAAATGTTTGAATTTGCTGCTCATTTTCCGCCGGATTCAATGTGCAAGTGGCATAAACGACAATTCCTCCCGGCTTGACCCAACTGGTGGCAGCTTCCAGGAGTGCCTGCTGTAACTGGACCAAGCGCGCCAATTCGCTTTCTTGATAGCGCCAGCGGGCCTCGGGATGCCGGTGCAAGGTTCCCCAGCCGCTACAGGGCACATCTAACAGCACCCGGTCAGCCAGTCCCTGCCAGTCCCTAAATGTGCGCGCATCCCCCTGGCGATAGCGAATGCAGGTGAGTCCTAAACGCTGGACATTCTCTTGTATTTGTGCCAAACGCTGCGGTTGAATATCGCAGGCCCATACGGTACCCGAATCACCCATCAACTCGGCAATGTGAGTTGTTTTACCGCCCGGCGCGGCGCAGGCATCAATCACCGTTTCGCCCGGTTGCGGGTCCAGGATCAGAGACACCCATTGCGCCGCGGCATCCTGCACCATCCAATCGCCCTCGGCAAACCCTGGCCAAGCGGTCACGCGCCCACCGCCAGTAACCCGGATGGCCTGGGGTAAATGGGAAACGGCTGTGGCTGCGATCCCTGCTTGTTGCAACCTCTCCAGAACGGTTGACCGATTGGCCCGCAGGCGATTGACCCGCAGGTAGGTCGTAGGGGGTTGATTGAACCATTGACACAACTGCTCCGTCTCGGTTGTGCCCAGTAGCGCCAGCCAGTTTGCCACAAGCTCTACTGGATAGCTGTACTGCATGGCCAGTGCTGCCGCCGGTTCGGCTGGTAATTGCAGAGGGAAATGCCGCGGTGGGTCGCCCACGATTCGCAAGTAGTTACGCAAAACAGCGTTGACCAGACTGCGCCAGCGCTGACAACCCACCCGTTCTGCTAGGGCTACGGTGGTATCCACGGCGGCGAAATCGGGAATCTGCTGGCAAAAATGCAACTGGTACAACCCTAATCGCAACAACTGGCGTACTGGCAGCGGGGGCGAACGAGGCACTAAGTGATCAATCACGGCATCCAAAAATCCCCGCTGGCGCGTCACCCCACACACCAGTTCCATCAACAATCGCCGGTCAGGTTCCTTGAGCTGGTCGTGCAGGTAGGAACCGAGGGCAGCATCAGTAGATTGTCCCGCTTGCATCGCTTGCAAAGCTCGCCACGCCAAATAACGAGGATCAGCGGGAATAGACCGGGCTGACCACTTCGGCATAGAGAGCTTCCAGCAAATCCAGATTGCGACTCAGGGTATAACGTTCCAGCACCCGTTGGCGAGCTTTCACCCCCAAAATGCGACGGAACTCCGGTTGGTGGACCAGCATGGGCAACAAGGTGCGCAACTGGGTCGCGACACCCTGGGTGGACATGACAATCCCAGCCCCTTGTTCGAGGACTTCGCCGTCGGCTCCGGCATCCGTCGCCACACACGCCAGCCCACAGGCCATCGCTTCCAACAGCGACAGGGACAATCCCTCCACCAGCGACGGCAGGACAAACACATCAGCCCCCTGCAACAACCGGATACGCTCCTGCTCCTGGGCGACAAACCCCAGCCACAACACCCCTTGCTCGGGACCGTAATGGTTCATCAGGCTGGGCGCTAGGGGACCATTTCCCACAATTAGGAGCTTGACGCGCGGCCCCAAATCCGCTTGCTTCCAGGCTTGCAGGAGCGCTTCCACGTTTTTTTCCAGGGCAATCCGACCCTGATAGATAAACACGCAATCGGCATTCAGTTCGCTTTTGAGGGTGCTCCAACCGGGGGCATAGCGGTCGGGGTCAACGCCATTGGGAATCACGCGCAACCGTTGCTCCGGCACCCCCAACCGCACGAGTAAATCTTTCTGAAGTTGGGAAAACACAATCACCCGGTCGTAGTTGCTCAGGCAAGGCGCATACAACTGGTAGGTCAAAAACTGGGTGCTGGCAGCTAAATTTAACCGGCGGCTGGCAAAAGGGGGATGAAACGTGGCGACTAAGGGAATACCCAGTTCCCCGCAAATCTCCGGCAAGCTGAAGTCCAACGGCGACAGGGTCAACGAAGCGTGTAGTAAATCTGGGCGTAATTTTTTCAGGGTGCGCAGCAGCGTTTGCGTCGCGCCAGGACTGGGCAAGGTGTAAATTTGGGATTTGTACAAACAGGGCAAAGAAAATTCCTGGTCTGACTCGCACTCGTGGGGAGGTGCAAAGTGCAAAAAACTCACCTGATACCCCCGGTCACGCAGGGCATTGGTCACTTCCCGGCTGTAGGTAACATTCCCGCAAAAAGGCGATTTTTTCCCTAACCAGGCAATGTGCATCCCCACACCCCCTTCGCCTGTAGCTATTTTAGAATTCCAGTTGTAGGTCAGCCATGACTGCCGCAATCGTCTCCGGTTTCCCGTGCTTGTAATACCCGCCGCCCAAGGTCGCTATCTGCTGCAAGACACGTGGGTTAAACTCGCCGGCTTCGCCGTAGCCAACGGTGAAAAAGCCAATGCGTTCATCGCTTTTGAAGCTGCTCTGTTGCAGTTGTTGTTCTAATTCGCTCAGGCGTATCTGCGAGTTGGTGTCTTCCCCATCGGTCAACACCACGACTGCATTAATCGCCGCCGGACGTAGGTTCTGCCGTAACCAAGTGAGAGCTGTCCACACGGCATCGTACAGCGCAGTTGCCCCCTCGGCCCGCAGGCTGTTCACAAACGCCAATCCTCTCTGCTTGCCTGCTGCATCGCCCCGAATGAAAATTGGTTCATCCACTCGGGAACTGAAGCGAATCAGCACCAGTTCATCCTGGGGATTCAGGTTATTGATGTAGGTATAAAGGGACTGTTGCATGGCTGCCAATTTCCGCCCCCGCATCGAACCGGAATCATCGACCACCACCACCACCCGCGACGGCTTTTTGGCTACGTTCTCCCAAGCTCGCAGCATCGCCTCGACAACGTCTGGCGCTGGGGGACGCAGGGAATCAAACGTCGGTTGCGGTTGTACCCCATTGGCAGGGTTGAACTGACCACCCAATGGCACACCCGGCACGCCTGGCCGCAGTCCCAACCGCGCTGCCAGTTCCTGAATCGGTTGCGAACGCAAAAAGTCAATCACCTGCTGGGCTGCTTCCCGCTCCTGCGGACTCACCCAGGGCGCTGTCGGCAAAATGGCCCGCATATTGGACGTAAAGGTGGCTTTCGGGTAAATGGCCACGTAGCGGGTTTGACCAGGCGTCGCTTTTTGGTTGGCTTCGATGACCGCCGATTCATAGACGGAGCCAATGGACGCCCAGAATGGCCCGTACTTGACCATATCCCGCGCCAAGCTACTCGTGGAAATGCCGTAGCGGGTAACCTTAGCTTGGATTTTCTGCACCTGCGGGAGATAGGTTTGCACATCTTGCACCGTCAATTGCTCTGGGGGTTTCCCCGATACTTCCGCAAATTGGGCAACCAAACTTTGCAAGCCGGAATTAGAGCGGGTAGGAGCTGTCTGGACAAAAAAGATTTTTAGCGGGGGCGCCTTGGGGTCGATGTCTTGAAAGGTGGTGGCGGGCAGGATTTGGCGGTACACCGAAGCCACATTTTGTAAACTGCTGGCAACGTCCGCCGGCACCATGAACACCATGGGGCTATAGGCAATGAGTGGCGCTTCCGTCACATCGGGAATGTACTTGCGGCCCGGAAATAGCTGGTTGATGCGATAAACAAGCTGGCTGTGGTAAATGTCGCCGTCCACGGAAATCAGGGTGGGAAACTGGGGGTCGTCCTCTTTGATAAGTCCCTGTTGCCACTGCTGGGCCAGGTTGACCACTTGGGTCACCACATCTCCTGAACCCAACGTCGTGCAGCGGATGACAAAGGGGGTCCCATCCGTCAAACGGGGATGGCGCTGGTTGAATTGGGGAACCGCTTGGGCGCAAAACTCCGTGAGCGCACTGCCAAAGAGCAGTTGAATTTCCAACGACGGTTGCGGTAACGGGTTGATGACCTGACAGCCTCCCACCAGCGCTACCAATCCCATACCCCCAACCCACCAACCGCTTTGTCGCATGCTTGACCCCCCGCTCACCAGTTTCCGTGCATACTGTAGCAAAACGCCTGTGATTGGTCATGCGCTATCACATTCGCCACGACCTGACCTATACCTACGCTGAACCCGTGCTGTTATCCCCGCAAGTGCTGCGCCTTTATCCCCGTACCGATGCTCTCCAAACGGTTGAGACCTATCATTTAACGATCAAACCGCCCCCCTCGCGCCTGTACACCAACTTGGCCCTTGATGGCAGCACCGAGGCCTGGTTGATCCCACCCGCTGGCGTGACGACCTTGCACATTCACATGGAAACTGTGGTGCGCACCCATCGGGAAAATCCGTTTGATTTTTTGCTAGAGCCGTGGGCAGTCAGCCTGCCGATCAACTACCCCCACCGGTTACAGCAGGAATTGCAGCCCTATTTGACCGCCGATGCCGACCCGACCATTGCCGCTCTGGCACAGGAATTGTGGGTATCCAGCGAAGGCCTGGTTGTCCCGTTTCTGTCCCTGCTCAACCAAACCATCTACGACCAATGCACCCATATCATTCGTCCCACAGGGGCAGCGTGGCCCGCCGGCATCACCTGGCAAAAACGGCAAGGCGCTTGTCGGGACTTAACCGTACTATTCATGGCGGTCTGTCGCGCGGTCGGACTGGCAACCCGCTTTGTCAGCGGTTATCACGAAGGCGAACCCGACTGGCCGCACCGTCACCTGCACGCTTGGGCGGAAGTCTATCTGCCTGGCGCGGGCTGGCGTGGCTATGACCCCACCCATGGCCTTGCTGTCAACGACCGCTATATCGCCCTCACCGCTCGACCCCATCCCCAGGACACCGCGCCGCTAGCTGGTCAGATATTGACCCCCGGTGTCAGCGCCGAGTTGAGCTATGACATCCGCATTACGCCGGTGGCGGGGTAGATTGGTCTTGCCGGAGCCGGTTCAACAGAGCAATCACCCGACTTCCCCGTTCCAGCGATGTATCTTCCCGAAAAATCACCTCTGGTGTGCGTCGCAAGCGAATGCGTTGCCCCAGCATGGAGCGCACGTAGCCGGTAGCCGAATGCAGCCCTGCCATTGCTTGCGCCCGTACTTCGGGGGGGCCATAGATACTCACGTAAACTTGCGCATGTTGTAAATCTCCCGACACCTCCACATCGGTCACGCTCACCAGTCCTTGCCCCACCCGGTCGTCTTTGATCCCGTTGAGCAACAACTGGCTGATTTCGCGCTTGATGAGTTCAGCAACCCGTTCCACCCGGCGACTGGTAGCCATTGGTTCTCCTCCTTTGCTGGCACTGCCAAACTTTACGAAGCCGTAACGGTCGCTGATGGGGCCGGTGAACTACCTTTACGCATATCAGTCAACACAGCCCGCGCCTGGGTCAATCGGTCGAGTGTACTGCGATAAAGCTCCAAATCCCGCTGCACTTTCTCCGGGTTCCAGCCCAGCGCCTGCGCCAGCGTCTGCACGGCTTGAGGCCACTCCTCGGACGTTCCCGGCAACACCATTTGCACCAGGGTCCACAGACCAATCGCGGCCAACCGACTGTACTTGGGCACAGGCGGCGTTAACCAGCTCTGCAACTCCCGCTGGAGGGGGTCATGTTCTGAAAAGGGCGTTTCCGGTTGCGCCAGCCAAGTTCGCAACGCCGCCCCACTATCACCCTGCGCCAGGGACTGTAACCGTTCCGCGTCCCGACGATACTGCTGCGGGTCCTGTTGCAATGACCGGCACAGGGCTTGGAAAATCGAATCCCGCTGGGCCACCGGCGTGTAATGTTGCATCAACGTATCAAAAGCCGTCACCACCCCCAGCGCGTACAGCGGATGGTAGCGGAACGCCACATTGACATGGAGTAAATGCATTTCCACCAGTAGCTCTTCCACCACCCGTTGATACACCGAGTGAATCGGGCGGGGATGGTACTGGTAAAAAGCTCGTTTGGTATCCGCAACCGTTGGCACAGCAGACACAGGCGACCACCCTGGCGCTTGGACTGTTATTTATCTTACCGCGTTCTGAAACTATCGCCCTAGACCCAACACGGTCGCCAGAGAACGGGCCGCATTCGCTGGTTCCATCGCATCCATTGCTGCCGTCGGTTCATACCCGCAATGCACCATGCAGTCCCGGCACTTGGGGTTACCACTGGCGTGACCGTACTTTTCCCACTCGGTGGTCTCTAGTAATTCCTGATAACTCTGGCAATGGCCCTCATTGAGTAGATAGCAGGGTTTCTGCCACCCCAAAACGCTGTAGCTAGGCATCCCCCACGGCGTGCATTCGTAGTCTTTTTCGCCAATTAAGAAATCCAAAAACAGGGGATTATGGTTGAAATTCCATTTCTTTAAGCCCTTGCGGTAGGGAGCCATGATTTCCCGGAACAAAGCCCGCGTTTGCTCCCGCTTGAGAAAGTGTTCCTGATCCGGCGCCCACTCATAACTGTAGCCTGGCGAGACCATCATCCCATCCACTCCCAGCTCCGTTAAGAAATCAAACAGTTCTTGAATTTCCTCCGGTTTTGTCCCTTCAAAAACCGTTGTATTCGTCGTTACGCGAAAACCGGCCTTTTTCGCGGCTTTAATCGCACTAACCGCAATATCAAATACCCCTTGCCGGTTCACTGACTTGTCATGTAGCTCCCGCATCCCATCAATGTGCACACTGAAGGAGAAATAGGGAGAGGGCTTAAACTTGTGCAGGTTCTTTTCGAGCAAAAGGCCATTGGTACACAAATACACAAACTTGCGCCGGGCCACCAAGCCAGCTACGATTTCGTCAATCTGGGGATGGAGTAATGGCTCACCGCCAGGAATAGCGACAATTGGCGCCCCGCACTCTTCGACCGCCCGGAAACACTCTTCAGGAGTAAGATGGCGTTTCAAAACTTCTGGTGGATGCTGAATCTTACCACAGCCGGCGCAGGCCAAGTTGCAGCGGAATAACGGCTCCAGCATCAAGGTCAAGGCGAACCGTTTCCGACCCAACATCCGTTGCGTCACTAGATACTTACCGACTTCCAATGCCTGCAACCAGTGAATAGCCATTCCCCTACTCCTCAACCAACCACCGTGCATGTTCATTTGCCACTGTAGAGGATTTCCCGCTGAGCGGCAAGCCGAGGTCTTAGAATTGACTTAGCCGCTATCTCCCGTAACGATGCAGACTGAACTTCCGATTCGCTTTCCCCCGCACTTACGTTGTACAGAAAAAGACTTTAGTGAGTGGGTCAAAGCCAACCCCGATTTACGCTGGGAATTAACCGCTGATGGACAATTGCTGGCCATGCCGCCGACAGGAGGAGAAACCGGTAGATACAACTTTGAACTAGCCGTCGTGCTGGGCATCTGGAATCGGCAACATGGCCTGGGTTATGCCTTTGATTCGTCCACAGGATTTCGCTTACCCAACGGCGCGATTCGTTCTCCGGATGTCGCCTGGATTGCCAAAGAAAAATGGGAGCAGTTATCACCAGACGAACGCCGGGGTTTTGCGCCGGTATGTCCCGATTTTGTAGTGGAATTGCTGTCGCCGTCGGATGATAAAGCCTTGGTGCAGGCCAAGATGGAGGAGTACATGACCAACGGCGCACGCCTCGGCTGGCTCATTGACCCCCACAACCGCACCGTGACCGTCTATCGCCCAGGCCAACCGCCAGAGACACAAGATTTTACAACGCCCTTGACTGGAGAATCTGTTCTGCCAGGGTTGACAGTGGACTGTCGCCAGCTTTTTGACCAGGGCTAGAATGGGGGTGTGTACTTAGCCGGTTGCCGATGACAGCCAGCTTGCCCCTGCGGATTCCCCCGACGTTGCAATGGACAGAGCAGGAGTTTGAGGAGTGGGTCAAAGCCAACCCCGATTTACGCTGGGAATTAACCGCTGACGGGAAATTGCTGGCTATGCCGCCGACAGGGGGAGAAACTGGCAACTACGAGATTCGTATCGCAACAGAGATTGAACTGTGGAACCGTCGTTACCGGTTAGGAAAAACGTTTAGTTCGTCCACTGGATTTCGCCTACCCAATGGCGCGATTCGTTCTCCGGATGTCGCATGGATACCCAACGAAAAATGGGAACGTTTATCTGCTGAACAACGCCGGGGTTTTGCGCCCCTTTGCCCTGACTTTGTGGTGGAATTGCTCTCGCCGTCGGATGATAAAGCCTTGGTGCAAGCCAAGATGGAGGAGTACATGACCAACGGCGCACGCCTCGGCTGGCTCGTTGACCCCCACAACCGCACCGTGACCATCTATCGCCCAGGCCAACCGC
The DNA here is from genome assembly GCA_025056115.1 of Gloeomargarita sp. SKYG116. GTDB lineage: Bacteria > Cyanobacteriota > Cyanobacteriia > Gloeomargaritales > Gloeomargaritaceae > Gloeomargarita. The sequence continues at coordinate 43 of JANWVM010000009.1, read as the reverse complement.
CAGAGACACAAGATTTTACGACGCCCTTGACTGGAGAATCTGT
>JANWVM010000099.1:930-1255 GCA_025056115.1 Gloeomargarita sp. SKYG116 | reverse complement strand
TCGACGGCCCTCCAAAAGGGGTACGGGTTTGGGAGTAATCATCACATCAGGATAATAAAAGGATTGGGTTTGGGGAATCCATAACCGCTGGTCGGTGATGAAGACCTGAAAGGGTTGACCCTTAAGCGCTAGTCTTAGAAGGGAATATAAGCTTCCTGCCAATTCATTGTGGGTTGTTGTGCCGCCCGCCATTGGGATTAAATCTCCTTGACGATACTCGTGCCGGAGTTCGGACGCCACTTCTTGGGCGAGATATTCCTCAGGCGTCAGTTTTTTTTCTAGGACGGTGCTCATGGTCACTTAGGAACTCAATCGGGATGACAGG
>JANWVM010000099.1:0-907 GCA_025056115.1 Gloeomargarita sp. SKYG116 | reverse complement strand
AGATGCGCTACCAAGCTGCGCTACATCCCGTCAATCTCAATCTTAACCCAGTGATGCTTGAGATTTGGTAAAGTTCCAGCAAAAGGTTTGGGAATACCCCTAGGATGCAAATGGAGCTTGAAGGAGTTGCCAATGGCTGTACTCGCTGCGACCACGATTGACAGTATTCGCGCCTGGGAGGTGCTCGATTCGCGGGGGCGTCCGACGCTGGCGGTGCAGGTGAATTTGGCCGATGGGGACGTGGGAGTGGCCATGGTGCCGAGTGGAGCCTCGACTGGGACGTTTGAAGCGCACGAACTGCGCGACGGGGACCCGCAACGCTACGGTGGGGCTGGGGTGCTCAAGGCGGTTGCCAACGTGATGGAAGTGATCGAGCCGGAATTGCTGGATTTGGACGCGACGGACCAACAAGGGATTGACCAGGCGCTGATTGACCTGGACGGAACGCCCAACAAAAGTCATCTGGGGGCCAATGCCATCCTGGGGGTTTCCATAGCAGTAGCAAAGGCGGCGGCCAATGCCCTAGGGTTGCCCCTGTACCGTTATCTGGGGGGACCGCTGAGTAGTGTCTTGCCAGTGCCGCTGATGAATGTGCTCAACGGCGGTGCCCACGCCGATAACAACGTGGACATTCAGGAATTCATGATTGTGCCGGTGGGCGCACCTACTTTTCGGGAAGCTGTGCGGTGGGGCGCAGAGGTGTTCGCCACTTTGAAAAAAGTTTTGAAGCAGAAAAAGATCAGCACCGGTGTGGGAGATGAGGGTGGTTTTGCGCCTAATTTGAGTTCCAATCGAGAGGCGCTGGAATTGCTGGTGCAGGCGATTGAGATCATTCCAGGAGTACGTAGTTGGTGATGTCCACCACGTTATTCAACGAGCGAATACCGGCTTTTTCCAGGCGCTGGCG
>JANWVM010000098.1 GCA_025056115.1 Gloeomargarita sp. SKYG116 | reverse complement strand
GCACTAGCAAAGCCGAGAAGCCGTTGGCTGAGCAGCTCAGACAACAGCTCGCAGAATTGCTGCGCGAAATCACAGGCTCACCCCAGCGCGCTGACGACCTACGCGGGTACATCCTCGGCAGCGTCGCCAACGACCTCGACCTGCTCCTGCTGGTCAAGCAGCTTTGGGAGCAAATGTTGATCTATGTCCGCTACAGCGCAAAGGCACGGGCTGCTGGCACAGCCGATGCACCTTAGCGCGCACAGCGACGCACGTGCAGGCAGCATGCCAGCCACCGAAAGTGCTACCTCCTTGCCATGACCTGGACGCTGTATCGCCTCAGCTTTCGTCTGCTCGCCCCTTTGCATATCGGCTGGTTCAAGCAGGGCAACGTCCAGCGCACCCGCCCCTACGTCACCGGCAAGGCCCTGTGGGGCGCACTCACCGCTCGCCTTGCCCGAGACATAGGCAGCAATGACTACACCAAACTCGGCGACCAAGTCAGCAACCAGCTCGCCTTCAGTTACTTCTACCCCTCGACCGCGCCCAGTTGCGTCTGCCTCTGGCCCTGGGATGACCCAGAGGGGTTCGCTTGGCGCTACCTCAGCACCTACGCCTCAACCGCGCTCGACCCCGAGCACAATACAGCGAAGGAAGGGACGCTGCACGAGACCGAGTGCCTCAGCCCTCACACCCGCGACGGCGAGCCCGTTTACCTTGTCGGCTACATCTTCGAGCGAGCAGGCTGCACCCTCACCTGGCGCGATGCCCTCGCTCGCCTCCAGCTCGGCGGCGAGCGCACCCGGGGATGGGGACGCGTTCAGCCTCACGGCGAGCCACAGCGCACCACAGACTTCTGGCAGGGCTGGGATGTCGACCTCAGCGCCCAGCGCCCAGCCCTACGCTGCACTTCCTCAAATCCGCGCTGCTTCGCTCACCTCGCCGTTGACCAAAGCCAAGATGTCGCCGGCGACCTCGAGCCGCTTGTCGGACGCCAGACCGCCGCAGCCGACCAGCACGGCGAGCGGCTTGTCGCCCACGGCTTGTTCTGGCAACCCGGCGCTCAGGTGAGCACGGTCGCTGAGCCGCTGCACATCGTCGAGTACGGACTGTGGAAGCCAGCTTAGCACACGAAGGCGTATCCATGACCGCGTTCGATCCGCTCAAGACAGGCGACTACCTGCCGATCTCCATGCTCAACCAGCTCGAATACTGCGAGCGCCGCTTCTACCTTGTGCATGTCCTCGGCGAAATGGAGGTCAACGCCCACGTGCTAGAAGGCAGCGTGCAGCACGAACGCGTCCACCAAGCCGACCAAGCGCGCCAGGGTGACCG
>JANWVM010000097.1:1142-1418 GCA_025056115.1 Gloeomargarita sp. SKYG116 | reverse complement strand
GCCAAATCCCCGCTCAGCGGTAACAGCGTACCAAGTTTTAATGGACCACCCCCTGGTTGACAGGCAGCTAATCCCACAACCAGTAACCACCACCACCGTTTCACACTAACACCTCCAGTCCGTTGTTATTCATGCGTTGAGATTGGGTTCGGTCAAAGCAATCATACGGCAAGCTCTATCGTTTATGGTCAAGCATGTTATTTTCGTACTGTGATGGCCAAGCTGCTTTAGTTTGTCAGAGAGAGGAGAGAAAACCCAAAGCCGGGGCCGTGCCCT
>JANWVM010000097.1:0-1132 GCA_025056115.1 Gloeomargarita sp. SKYG116 | reverse complement strand
GTTTGTCAGAGAAAAAACCAAGGCGGGGCTATATCCTGCGACCCGAAGACTGACAACCATAGATGGCTCACCTATAAATTTCTTAGGTGCCGTTGTGCCAGGAGTCATTGGTGTTGTGAAAGGATAGGGCAGCGCCCTACGACCCAAGACATGAAAACCTGGTGCAGCCAAGTCACTGCGCTTACCATCCCTTGAGTCCCAAAGCGTAGGCTCGGCCTTGAATTACCTGCCGGACATTATAGAGATTTTGCTAAGCGGCAATACGCTGGATATCGGCGCCGATAGTGCGTAATTTTTCCTCCAACCGCTCGTAACCCCGGTCCAGATGATGCAACCCGCTAATCACGGTTTCTCCCTGGGCTGCTAACCCGGCCAACACCAACGCCGCCGAAGCCCGCAAGTCCGTTGCTGTTACCGGCGCTCCCGATAGAAATGGCACCCCTTGAATCAAAGCATGATTGCCCTTGACACGGATATTGGCTCCCATGCGTTGCAGTTCCGCTACGTGCCGCAGCCGGTTCTCAAACACCGTTTCTGTGACCACGCTGGTGCCCTCGCTCAGGGTCAATAAGGCCATGAATTGCGCCTGCATATCGGTGGGAAAGCCTGGAAACGGCAGCGTTTCAATGTCCGTTCCCCGGTAGGGCCCCTGACCCGGTCGTACCCGTATAGCATTGGGGGGTTCAAACGTCACCGAAAACCCAACTTCTGTTAACTTGGCGGTCACTGGCGTGAGATGCTCGGGAATGACCGGACTGATCCACAACTCGGAACGGGTAATCGCCGCCGCCACCATAAACGTTCCGGCCTCAATCCGGTCGGGAATAATGGTGTACTCCGTGCTGTGCAATCGCGGCACGCCGACAACCGTGATGGTTTTGGTCCCAGCACCCCGAATTTTAGCCCCCATGCTGCGGCAGAAGTTGGCCAAATCCACCACTTCTGGTTCCTGCGCCGCATTTTCAATTACTGTTTCGCCTTCCGCCAGCGTCGCCGCCATCATCAGGGTTTCTGTGGCCCCCACGCTGGGGTAATCCAGGTAGATGTGGGCACCGCGTAATTTGCGCGCGTAGGCCTGCACCATCCCATGTTCAATCTGGACTGTTGCACCTAGCGCCTGCAACCCCCGCAC
>JANWVM010000096.1 GCA_025056115.1 Gloeomargarita sp. SKYG116 | reverse complement strand
CCCCCCGGCCCACATTCATTATCCCGGTATGCGGGCTTGCAACCCGTGCCACACCCACCGCTTGAAGGTATCAGGTGAGAGTCTCAAATTCATTATCCCGGTATGCGGGATTGAAACTTGAACGGCATCCGGTTAGCGCGGGCGTTAACCCGTGTCTCAAATTCTTTATCCCGGTATGCGGGATTGAAACGTCCATCTCGCGGCCCCAGCCAGACATGCGTCCAGTGGTGTCTCAAATTCTTTATCCCGGTATGCGGGATTGAAACATAAACTGGTTTCCCGACCAGTACGCTTTTTCGACAAGTCTCAAATTCTTTATCCCGGTATGCGGGATTGAAACCAGGTGGAGTTTGTATCGGAGCAGGCGCAGCTAGAGTCTCAAATTCTTTATCCCGGTATGCGGGATTGAAACGTCTGCGGGTGCGACCCTACAAGCTATTTTGCAAGGGTACGATGGTGTGAGATGTAAGTCTTCAGAAGGATATGTTACTGTAGTTTTCCATCCGCGCCAGGTGATGACCTATGACTAGACTAGAAGTTGGTTGCCCCACGTGCCGTCATTTTGATGCCGCGCGCTTGCGCTGCCCTGCGTTTCCCAATGGGATTCCGATTGGGATTTTAGGCGGCAACCATGCCCACGTGGTGCCGTGGCCTAAACAAGCAGGCAAAACCGTGTGGGAACCCAAGCCTGGCTCGCCCAGCTTGGCGGATATTGACATTGAAAATGGCGAGAACTTACAGGAATTTTTGTGGTCGCCGGAGCAGTTCCGCTGGTACGGCGAAGATGAATTTGGTGCTGTATACGTGCAAGTGGGTGAAGAGCGGGGCACACCATTGCTAGTGCGGCTGGGTTCTTCTCGGGCGTTTGCCAAGCCGGTTTTTGAGCAGATGGGCCGCATCCGTATCGAGCCGTATCCAGTCCGTTAGTCAAGCTTTGCTGAATAGGAGTAGTGGTATGCTGCCAAAAGGGTTGCACTTGACGGGTCGTATTGTCTCAAATTCTTTATCCCGGTATGCGGGATTGAAACGGTACTGCTCCGGCGTGATCTGCGCTGGGTCAGGAAGTCTCAAATTCTTTATCCCGGTATGCGGGATTGAAACCTAAGATGTTTCTTTGGGTGTTGAAAGAAGCGAAAGTCTCAAATTCTTTATCCCGGTATGCGGGATTGAAACTTTCTGTGCTGGGTTAAAAAACTAAATGAACACCAGGTCTCAAATTCTTTATCCCGGTATGCGGGATTGAAACATTTCCAAGCCTTCACAGTTGTTGGTGTGCTTGACAGTCTCAAATTCCTTATCCCGGTATGCGGGATTAGAGCGAGATGGTCAAGTTTCGATACTCAACATGTAGGGGTACTTGTCCATCAAGCACTTCCACTACGGGCCTACTGAAGCGAAAAATTTTATAAAGTATTTGCTCTCAGCTAAAACCCGTTGTTAAAATTCACAGCAAGGTCAACTGAGCAGAGCAGTTTCGAATGGTTAGCACATGTCTCCAAGTGCAATTAGAGACTGTTACACCCCTTTTCCTGGG
>JANWVM010000095.1 GCA_025056115.1 Gloeomargarita sp. SKYG116 | reverse complement strand
AGACATCCCGGTTGACGGGCCTTTCCAGGCGCGGAGTCTCAAATTCCTTATCCCGGTATGCGGGATTGAAACGATCGAAGCGGCCAGGCGGGAGCTGCTGAAACAATCGTCTCAAATTCCTTATCCCGGTATGCGGGATTGAAACTTGGGCAAATCTCCGAAGAACTGGCTGAGCGCATGGTTGTCTCAAATTCCTTATCCCGGTATGCGGGATTGAAACCTGGGCCTGGCGCAGCGGCGCAACCATGCGCTCAGCCGTCTCAAATTCCTTATCCCGGTATGCGGGATTGAAACTTTTGCATGGACGCTCCGGCGGGCGTGGTGGCGCAGGTCTCAAATTCCTTATCCCGGTATGCGGGATTGAAACCAAGTGAAACCCAAACGCACGGCGGGCGTTGACGGGAGTCTCAAATTCCTTATCCCGGTATGCGGGATTGAAACTCGCCGCTATCTGATAGCCATAACTGGGCTTCCGATTGTCTCAAATTCCTTATCCCGGTATGCGGGATTGAAACGCACTTGCTATTGCATCGCTGGTGGGGCGCGTGCCGTCTCAAATTCCTTATCCCGGTATGCGGGATTGAAACATGATTAGCGCTTGTGATGCAGCGCTGGTGTTGCAGTCTCAAATTCCTTATCCCGGTATGCGGGATTGAAACTTCAGCAGCAAGTCTAAGTGCGGGAAAGTCGCCCGGGTCTCAAATTCCTTATCCCGGTATGCGGGATTGAAACCTGGAGGAGCTGGTTGTACAGCCTGATGTCTTCCTGTCTCAAATTCCTTATCCCGGTATGCGGGATTGAAACACCTGTTGCCCTTGTTGACTGGAGACCGGCTTGCTAGTCTCAAATTCCTTATCCCGGTATGCGGGATTGAAACAAACCGTGTGCTGGAAATATCAGATTCAGCGGATTTGTCTCAAATTCCTTATCCCGGTATGCGGGATTGAAACGTTTGCTGAAAGTGGATAACCCCGTCCTGGATATGACGTCTCAAATTCCTTATCCCGGTATGCGGGATTGAAACCCGCTCCAGGGCATAGAGCCAAAAGCGCACCCCCTGGGTCTCAAATTCCTTATCCCGGTATGCGGGATTGAAACCTCCATCGCCTGTCCGACAGGTGCCAGGCAACAAGGCGTCTCAAATTCCTTATCCCGGTATGCGGGATTGAAACATGGAGAAGGCGAAACCAGTCCCCGTCGTGACTGGGTCTCAAATTCCTTATCCCGGTATGCGGGATTGAAACACTTTGTGGGATTGGGAGACAGGCCAGACGGTGCAGTCTCAAATTCCTTATCCCGGTATGCGGGATTGAAACACGACGATCTGGCGGTTGCGCCGGGCTGGCAAGTTCGTCTCAAATTCCTTATCCCGGTATGCGGGATTGAAACAGCCACCAGTACGGGGCTAAAGCTGGCAATGGGCATGTCTCAAATTCCTTATCCCGGTATGCGGGATTGAAACATTGGGACAGCCCCCAGGGGCATTCCCCAGGGGCATGGTCAGAGCGGAAGAGCGTCGGGGAGGGACAGAGTGTTCGTGGTCGTGCTCGAGCCGGTGGGGGGCGGCGCGGGTG
>JANWVM010000094.1 GCA_025056115.1 Gloeomargarita sp. SKYG116 | reverse complement strand
CAGACATCCCGGTTGACGGGCCTTTCCAGGCGCAGAGTCTCAAATTCCTTATCCCGGTATGCGGGATTGAAACTAGATAGAACCGGTAGGCTTCTGACATTTCAGTCCGTGTGTCTCAAATTCCTTATCCCGGTATGCGGGATTGAAACACACCCTGCGGCTAGATTCCACGGAGTAATTAGCCGTCTCAAATTCCTTATCCCGGTATGCGGGATTGAAACTTGATTAATTCCCTGTATGGATTTTACGGCACTGGCGGTCTCAAATTCCTTATCCCGGTATGCGGGATTGAAACTTGGATGTCCTGGTGCAAGCAGGAATTTTAGAAGATGTCTCAAATTCCTTATCCCGGTATGCGGGATTGAAACGGTCTGGTGTAGCGATGGAAACGCATATATTCAGGGTCTCAAATTCCTTATCCCGGTATGCGGGATTGAAACTTGCAAAAGGAAAGTTCATTGACAAGCGTCCTTATGGGTCTCAAATTCCTTATCCCGGTATGCGGGATTGAAACAATCGGTTAATGAACCAATTGATGAACCAATTATAGAGTCTCAAATTCCTTATCCCGGTATGCGGGATTGAAACGCTGGACTCCTACTAAACCCACACCTACCCCTGTGGTCTCAAATTCCTTATCCCGGTATGCGGGATTGAAACGTTGAAGGTAGATAACTTTGCGGATTGGCAAATATTGTCTCAAATTCCTTATCCCGGTATGCGGGATTGAAACTAGCCTGTTTAGGTCGCGGGCCGCTTGGCTTGCGTCTGTAGTCTCAAATTCCTTATCCCGGTATGCGGGATTGAAACCCGCCGCCAGGATTGAACTGGACAGACAAGCATTGCAGTCTCAAATTCCTTATCCCGGTATGCGGGATTGAAACCCCTTTGCTGTCACGCGGGGCCTGGGTTTTGGTTGGGTCTCAAATTCCTTATCCCGGTATGCGGGATTGAAACCGGCAAGCCCCTGGTGGTGTGGGTGGAAGGGGAGAAGTCTCAAATTCCTTATCCCGGTATGCGGGATTGAAACGTTCAGTTCTTCTACCATTGCCCGCAGGCTATAGAAGTCTCAAATTCCTTATCCCGGTATGCGGGATTGAAACACAGGGTCATAAGGGTTGAGTTTGGCCAAGGCGGCGTCTCAAATTCCTTATCCCGGTATGCGGGATTGAAACCTGCAATAATTTCATCTTTCCTTTCTATCAACTCTAAAGTCTCAAATTCCTTATCCCGGTATGCGGGATTGAAACAGCTGCCCAGGGGATGACCCGCCGGGAGATTGCCAGGTCTCAAATTCCTTATCCCGGTATGCGGGATTGAAACGTGTGTATCGGCATCAGTACAACACGGCTGCTTTCGTCTCAAATTCCTTATCCCGGTATGCGGGATTGAAACCTCACCTGGTTTGTACGAAAAACGCGGCAACAAGCTGTCTCAAATTCCTTATCCCGGTATGCGGGATTGAAACCCCAGTGGGAGAAGTAAGCTTCCAAGGGATGGAGAAGTCTCAAATTCCTTATCCCGGTATGCGGGATTGAAACTATCCTTCAACAGCAGCACGAGACCAGGACGCATCCGTCTCAAAGTCCTTATCCCGGTATGCGGGA
>JANWVM010000093.1 GCA_025056115.1 Gloeomargarita sp. SKYG116 | reverse complement strand
GGACGCAGAACGATGTTTTACTACAGAGTATTAACTCTAACGTTTCCAATTTATAGATTTCCCCAGCGAGTGGGGACGTGGAAGAGCTGGCCGACGCTCTCCACCGTGTCGAGTTTCCAATTTATAGATTTCCCCAGCGAGTGGGGACTTACTACTACTACCGGGTATTAACCCTGACGAAGTCAGGTTTCCAATTTATAGATTTCCCCAGCGAGTGGGGACGGAGCTGACCCGGACAAGCGCGACTTTTCGTTCGCGTTTCCAATTTATAGATTTCCCCAGCGAGTGGGGACCATGACCTGCCCGTCCGGGGTCACCATGATGTTCCGTTTCCAATTTATAGATTTCCCCAGCGAGTGGGGACCTTCCGGGCCCACGGCGACTGGGGCTACCTGGTGTTCGGGAGTTTCCAATTTATAGATTTCCCCAGCGAGTGGGGACTAAATAGAGTTCCTCCCCCGCCTGCGGGCGGGGGTTGTTTCCAATTTATAGATTTCCCCAGCGAGTGGGGACCTTGTAGAACCCCGGAGGCTGAGACGACCTTGTTTACGTTTCCAATTTATAGATTTCCCCAGCGAGTGGGGACACCGGCCCGCAGCTGGGCTTGCACGGCCTCCTCCGGTTTCCAATTTATAGATTTCCCCAGCGAGTGGGGACGCGAGCCCTTCCCAGAGGGGGAGATGGCCACGGTCGTTTCCAATTTATAGATTTCCCCAGCGAGTGGGGACCAGAGTGTCTCACCCACCGTCACCACCACCTACACGGTTTCCAATTTATAGATTTCCCCAGCGAGTGGGGACTTTCTGTGTGCCACAGCCCCGCCAGACGCTGTAAGGGAGGTTTCCAATTTATAGATTTCCCCAGCGAGTGGGGACGTCTGCCGGACGTCGTGCAGCTGACGCAGTACCCGCGTTTCCAATTTATAGATTTCCCCAGCGAGTGGGGACTAAAGCCCCAGGAAAGGCGGTCATCGGCAACTTCGAGTTTCCAATTTATAGATTTCCCCAGCGAGTGGGGACTCGAAATCTTCCGCCGCTACGACCTGGCAGAAATCAGTTTCCAATTTATAGATTTCCCCAGCGAGTGGGGACGTGGCGAGTTTTGTTTGCCACAGTGACGCCCGGCACAAACGTGTTTCCAATTTATAGATTTCCCCAGCGAGTGGGGACAGCGGATTACCAAGGCCTGCCGGGTGCTGGGGGGCTGGGTTTCCAATTTATAGATTTCCCCAGCGAGTGGGGACCCCCCCTGGGGGCCTGGCTCTGGCAGCGGGCTCACCGTTTCCAATTTATAGATTTCCCCAGCGAGTGGGGACCTGCCCGAACGCGTCGTACTGCACCCGCTTCTGGCGTTTCCAATTTATAGATTTCCCCAGCGAGTGGGGACACGGCACCCACCTGCTTGTCATCGCCGGGGTGCTTTGTTTCCAATTTATAGATTTCCCCAGCGAGTGGGGACGTAAGGCTGTCGAGCACTTCCCGGTAGACGGTTGCCGGTTTCCAATTTATAGATTTCCCCAGCGAGTGGGGACTTGCACTTTCTCACCCTGGTCGCCCCCGATTACTCGGTTTCCAATTTATAGATTTCCCCAGCGAGTGGGGACGGCCCTGGTCTTTTACTCAGTGGGGTATCCG
>JANWVM010000092.1 GCA_025056115.1 Gloeomargarita sp. SKYG116 | reverse complement strand
CAGCTCCATTCTGTGATTTGAGAAATGTGACTGCTCCGGTCGGTGCTCCCTGTCGGTTGGACATCAATGGAGATAGACAGGCTGATTTTGGGATTCAAGCCTTTCGGATTCGTCAACGGACGACGCCGGATGGTATGCCTATTGCCTTTGCTTTCGGTGTGCGAGTGTATCCCCGAGCAGTTGTGCGGCGAATCTACAACGGCCCATTAGGGACACAACCAGCTACAATACGCCTGGGAGCGCCAGAGAGCGCAAGTAACCCTCTAGCTGTTCAGTATGGGCGAGTGTTTGTACCTGACTCATCCCTGTCGCTGGGTAGCCTTTGTATAACACTAGGAGGAACTGATTGTCCTCGATGAGTTTTTTAGCAAGGGGGCCAACCATGAACAGATGGCTTGCACGAATGTTGTCATCAATAGGTCACCGGTCTGCGAGTAAAGGATTCACCATAGCTGAGCTGGTAGTTGGGGCGACAATCGGAGCACTACTGTTGACTGGTCTCATGTACCTTGTAGTTGAAATGACCCGCACTGAACGCACGGAGACGGCACGCGGGGAAACAGAACGAGAAATGGCCCAAGCATTAGACTACATTGCGTCGGAACTGCGGGAAGCGGTGCTGGTCTATGACCGCAACTGTTTAGGAGCTAATGGTACAGGGAACGGCTCTACTTGTCCAGGACTAACCTTGCCGCGCAATACAGTGCTGGCGTTTTGGAAGCGGGAGGAAGTGCCAGACCTGAATTTCCTCAACAATGTACCGGGAACGACCGACCAAGACAAAATTGACAGCTATGCAAATAGCTCTGCTTGTAGGAACAACTCGGACTGTAATGCAGTAATGAACTACACCCGCACCCAGTACACATTGGTTGTATATGTCTTATGCCCTAACCCCGGTCGTCCAGGCCCAACCTGTGGCTTTTCGACTACTACTCAACCTCGAGGTCCAGCACGGATCACACGGGGGTATTTCCGGCAGTATGCCTGGGGAACAGGTCCGTCGGGATTTGTCAATCGTTTGAGAAGAGCCGACGGGCGTGGGCTTGACCCTCTACAAAACCCTGACTGGACGGGCAGTGGCATCCCATTCTGGAGCGGACCCAACTCTGACAGCGCTATTTTGGTCGCTAACGTAGATTGGCAAGGCCCCCGGATTCCCATTACCTGTCCTGCTAGTTACCTATCTTCCACAGGTGCAGGGTCAAATACGGGGTTTCCATCGTTTTTCGCCTGTGTGCGGGAGCGGGCTGGAGCAGCGGAAACCGGTTTTGTGCAAGATGTGTTTCTGTATTTGCGGGGCAATGCTGCAGACCGGGCCGGCTTGCGGGATATTGAAGGTACAGGTACGAATATCTATCGCCCAGCAGTGGAAACGCAGGTGCGTACTCGTGGGACTTACAACCGGCGACCAACCTAATCCAGATGGAGGTGGAAAAGATGCAACGAACCTACTCTAATGAAGGTTTTACATTATTTGAACTGGTAGTCATTGTTGCTATCTTAGGAGTCATCGCCGCCATTGCCGCACCTAGTTGGATTAACCTGCTCACCCGCCAACGCCTATACAACGCCCGTGCTAACGCCCTAGACAAAATCCGCGAAGCCCAAAGTCAAGCCATTCGCACCTCGCGCCCTTGGGAAGCCTG
>JANWVM010000091.1 GCA_025056115.1 Gloeomargarita sp. SKYG116 | reverse complement strand
GTTTTTTCTGTTGGTGTTCTAAATTTCATTATCCCGGTATGCGGGATTGAAACGTTGAGTCGTGCGGGCCTGTCCAAGCCGACGCTTGTGTCTCAAATTCCTTATCCCGGTATGCGGGATTGAAACAAACGACGCTGACAGCAATTTGCGCTGCTTGTCGTGTCTCAAATTCCTTATCCCGGTATGCGGGATTGAAACACACGGATGCAGCAGTTCCTTCGCCACGAGTATTAGGTCTCAAATTCCTTATCCCGGTATGCGGGATTGAAACTGGCGAGAAGGCACAGATGGGCGATTTGCTGGATAGGTCTCAAATTCCTTATCCCGGTATGCGGGATTGAAACCCTCAACCGCTTCTGCTGGTAATTTGCCGACCAGCAGTCTCAAATTCCTTATCCCGGTATGCGGGATTGAAACACCTTCGCGCCACCGATTAGAGTTGTCCTCCCAAGAGTCTCAAATTCCTTATCCCGGTATGCGGGATTGAAACATCTGTTGCAAGAGTCGAACCGGGGGAGAAAAGAATGGTCTCAAATTCCTTATCCCGGTATGCGGGATTGAAACCTCCGTAAAGTAGGTCTTCCCCGTGCCCGGGGGACCTTGTCTCAAATTCCTTATCCCGGTATGCGGGATTGAAACGCGACCTGCTGGACCTTGAATTTCAGATAGAGCCACCAGTCTCAAATTCCTTATCCCGGTATGCGGGATTGAAACATAAATTTCGCAAGTTTGTTGATGCGAAACCCAGTGTCTCAAATTCCTTATCCCGGTATGCGGGATTGAAACTTCATATTCCTTCTTATTTTTACTATATTTCCACTGGGTCTCAAATTCCTTATCCCGGTATGCGGGATTGAAACAAAGCTGGCCGTTGGTATCTAGGGGCAAGAACGGGCGTCTCAAATTCCTTATCCCGGTATGCGGGATTGAAACTTTAACGCGGTGGCCTAGCTGGTGTTCGATGATGTCGGTCTCAAATTCCTTATCCCGGTATGCGGGATTGAAACTCATAGTTATATTTCGCACCGCCCGGAGCCATAGAGTCTCAAATTCCTTATCCCGGTATGCGGGATTGAAACTCCAGTGTTTGTAACATTTCTTGACAATTCTTAACGTCTCAAATTCCTTATCCCGGTATGCGGGATTGAAACCGGTTGTGTTACATATTACTGTTGAGTAATATAAGGGTCTCAAATTCCTTATCCCGGTATGCGGGATTGAAACTTTTGATGGCTCAGGCACAGGTAGGGGCGCTGGGGCAGTCTCAAATTCCTTATCCCGGTATGCGGGATTGAAACATAACAATGTACTGCACGCGGCGTTGTTTGGTGTCTTGTCTCAAATTCCTTATCCCGGTATGCGGGATTGAAACCCTACTTCCACGCCGTCGGGCAAGATATTCGTCACAATGTCTCAAATTCCTTATCCCGGTATGCGGGATTGAAACATAGGTCATCACCTGGCGCGGATGAAACACTAAAACTGTCTCAAATTCCTTATCCCGGTATGCGGGATTGAAACCCCGGCATCTGTCGGAATGATATCGCCACGCTTCCAGGGTCTCAAATTCCTTATCCCGGTATGCGGGATTGAAACAGTCGTCTCTACGAATACCGATAAACGAACTGCTTTTGTCTCAAATTCCTTATCCCGGTATGCGGGATTGAAACCTACATTGTCAGTGTTTTTGCCGGTGCCAAAGACCAGTCTCAAATTCCTTATCCCGGTATGCGGGATTGAAACTTACTTTCAATAAGCATGTTTGTTGTTGAGAAAAAGTCTCAAATTCCTTATCCCGGTATGCGGGATTGAAACGTGTCCCCACACGGGCTGAAACTACGAGTGCGCTGCTGGTCTCAAATTCCTTATCCCGGTATGCGGGATTGAAACGTACAAAAGTAGTGCCGTTGTTAATGGCTGGCGGCCAGTC
>JANWVM010000090.1 GCA_025056115.1 Gloeomargarita sp. SKYG116 | reverse complement strand
AATGTGTTTCTGGTAATCATTTGCTTGATCAGATTTCGGGGATGTCCAACTTTGCATTAAGGCTAATGATGTCCATATCCCTTCAGCACCTCGACCCGAGCTATCATGTAATGTCTTCAAGGCGGGGTCATGCAATAAGCCCCAAATTTTTGCCTGCCAATAGTGAAAGTTCGTCATGGTTGCATCTACTAGTTGAATGGGTTCCTGAGTGTAAATGTCCATTATGGCCAAGCACCACAAAATGACTAGATTTTTTTCAGCTTTTTTTAGTCATCATCTCAACTCCTACCGCGCAGGTGTATTGCTACGTTCTACGTTAAGTATTGATGGAAGAGATCTCTTCTAAAAAAAGGGGGAAGTTGGGTTCATGCTAAGGTGGGGAACATGCACAGGTGGTGGGTGTTGCTCGGTCTTTTACTTGGACAGCAGGGGATGGGCCTAGCTCAAGGAACGCTTGTACCCTTAACGCCCCAACAAGTTGAGCATTACCCTTGGGCCGATGACGGCACGCTCAAGGAATTGCAACAGGCGATTGCTCGGTCGTTGGCTTATTACCGGCAAGTAAACCCCAGCGCTCGTTTCACCTACGGTTCGGAAACCTATACGCCCCAGCAAATGCAGGCCTCGCTCCGGCTATTTGCCCAGGTGATGCGACTCCCCCTAGCACAACGGCGTCGGCAATTGGCCCAGCAATTTCTGGTATTCGAGAGTCGCAATGACCAGGGAGCAGCGTTCTTTACGGGCTACTACCAGCCGCTGGTCTCGGCGCGCATGCAACCCCAAGGCATTTGGAATACGCCGGTGCATGGGTATCCAGGGCCGGTGACGGCGACGCGGGCAGAGATTCGCCAAGGCGCTTTGGCGGGTCAGGCGCCGGTGCTGGGTTACGTTGACCCCATTGAGCACTTCTTTTTGCAGGTGCAGGGGTCAGGATTGCTGGTATTTCCCGATGGTCGCCGGCAATGGGTGGGATTTGCAGGTCACAACCAGCAGCCCTATCGTTCCATTGGTCAACTGCTGGTTAGCGAAGGGGTGTTTACGCCAGAAACCGTTTCCATGCCCGCCATCAAGGACTACCTGCGTCGGCATCCCCATCAACAGGAACGCATCTTGAACCACAACCCGCGCTATATCTTTTTTGCGCCCCGTGCGCAGCCCCCCGGCGGTTCCTTGGGTCAACCGTTGACACCGGGTCGGTCGCTGGCGATGGACCTTGACTTGGTTCCCCCTGGCGGCATCGCCTTTGTGGAAACGACCTATCCGGTCACGTCGACGACCTGGCGACCCCTGACACGGTTTATGCTGGTTCAGGATACGGGAAGTGGGATTCGCGGGCATGGACGGGGGGATATTTTTTGGGGTCAGGGACGCACTGCTGAGTTACGAGCCGGCTTGATGAAACAACCGGGACGACTGTGGTTGTTGGTGGCCAAGAAATCGGCGCTTGCCACATCCTACTAGCACAGAATGCTGGACATAGACGGTGACGGGAACCCCTGATGCTTCAGGGTTGGCCGCTACCTGCTTGCGGCTTGCCATAGACTCTCCAAGCGATGGTGGTTATAGCCAAGCCGTTTAAGATTGTCACATCATGGACGCATTGTTAGGGAGTGAAGAAACACCTAATTTCATACAACAACTACGCTTTGCAAAGCGGTGAAGGCCATCTTGAAGGATGCCGCTATCGTTTAAGTTAGTCGGTTCCTAAACTCGGCTATCAAGCTGTACAAAGATGGCTCAGACACAGGGGATGTTCACGCCAAGATAGCTAGCAGTATTTAAGCAGTTTATGAACTAACAGGAGATGGCCGCTCACTTCGGTGTGAGCTAAGAACCTGCACAAGATAGTCTATATCCGCAAGAGTGATAAGCTTATAGCAAGTTACAGCTAAGCTTTTTATAAGCTTTTTAAGGTTGTCATATAATGAACGTGTTGCTAGGGAGTGA
>JANWVM010000008.1:293-72363 GCA_025056115.1 Gloeomargarita sp. SKYG116 | reverse complement strand
GATACCAGCAGGCACCGTCACCGTCACTGGGCCATCGGGCGTTGGCACTTCAATCTTAGCTCCCAATGCGGCTTCATCCGGGGTAATGGGAATTTCAGCCGTTAAATTGACTCCCTCGTCAAACCGGAAAAAGGGATGTTCGGGCAACTGGGCGATGAGAAATAAATCTTCCCGTTGACCGGTTAGGGGTTGGACGGGACCTTGACCGCGTACCCGCACCTTGGTGCCAGGTCGGACACCCGCCGGGATACGCACACGGATGGACTCGCCGCCCACCAGCACTTGCTTTTCCGTACCCCGGAAGGCTTCCGCCCACGTCAGGGTAATCGGCACTTCCCGCGGTACATAGGACGTTTGATAGGTCTGATAGCGCGTGCTGCGACCGGTGGTCGGCCCCCCCATGCGTCCCAATAACTCGTTAATGAAGTCCTCAAAGCTGGCGTAGCGGCCAAAGTCAAAATCAAAGTCCATGTGAATGTCCTGGGCGGGACCGCGGTCGCCCACTTGTTGCCAGTACCGGCCATATTGGTCGTACTTGCGGCGTTTTTCCGGGTCGGATAGGACTTCGTAGGCTTCGTTAATCTCCTTGAACCGCGCTTCCGCCGCCGGATTGTTGGGATTCACATCGGGATGATATTGTCGCGCTAACCGCCGGTACACCCGCTTTAGCTCCTCGGGCGACACATCGCGGCTGACCCCCAACACCGCATAGTAATCTTTGAAGTTGGTACTGGTCATGACGCTGTACAGACTGAGCCTGCTACGTGGTCTGGAACTCCATTTTCATCGTAGGTGACGCTTCCCCAGGCTGGCTACCCAAATATCCGACCACTCCCCAATGAGGGCATTTGACGTTATTATTAAGAATAATAAACAATTTTTTAAGGTTCTCTACGCCCTGGGCAGGAGTTGGGTGATGAAGTTTTCGTGGCGGATAGCGTTGCTGTGGTTGTTGCCGGTGCTCATTATCGGCTTTTTCTTTTGGCAGGGAACGATGGGGCCGGTCTGGCGGGAAACAGGCTTGAATGCGGCGACGGCGCGGATGACCTACGGGCGGTTTCTGGAGTATTTAGATGCAGGCTATGTCCGACGCTTGGACTTGTATGATGGGGGACGCACGGCGGTGGTGGAAGTGGCCGACCCAGAGTTGATGAGTCGTTTTCAGCGGATTCGCGTGGATTTGCCGACCGCCGGGCCGGAGCTGATTAGCCGCCTGCGCCAAGCCCACGTGGATTTCGATATTCACAACAACCGCAGCAATAACCTGGCGCTGTGGGGATTACTGGGGAACTTGGTGTTTCCGCTGGCGTTGCTAGGCGGGTTGGTGTTCTTGTTGCGGCGCTCCAGTGGGATCCCCGGCGGTCCTGGGCCGGCTATGAACTTTGGACGCTCGCGGGCGCGATTCCAGATGGAAGCCAAAACTGGGGTGAAGTTTGACGACGTGGCTGGGGTGGATGAAGCTAAAGAAGAGCTGCAGGAAGTGGTGACCTTCCTCAAGCAACCGGAGCGCTTTACGGCGGTTGGGGCGAAAATCCCGCGGGGGGTCTTGTTAGTCGGGCCGCCAGGGACGGGGAAAACGTTGTTGGCAAAGGCCATCGCTGGGGAAGCTGGCGTGCCCTTCTTCAGCATTTCCGGCTCCGAATTTGTCGAGATGTTTGTGGGCGTGGGAGCATCGCGGGTGCGCGACCTGTTCAAAAAAGCCAAGGAAAACGCCCCTTGCATCGTGTTCATTGACGAGATTGACGCGGTGGGCCGGCAACGGGGCGCGGGCATCGGCGGCGGCAACGATGAGCGGGAACAAACCCTGAACCAGTTGCTGACCGAGATGGACGGCTTTGAAGGGAACACGGGCGTGATTGTGATTGCGGCTACGAACCGCCCGGATGTATTGGATGCGGCGCTCCTGCGTCCGGGTCGCTTTGACCGGCAAGTGACGGTGGATGTGCCGGACATCAACGGCCGTTTGGCAATCCTGCGCGTCCATGCCCGCAACAAGAAGTTCGACGACACGATTTCTCTGGAGATGATTGCCCGACGGACGCCGGGGTTTTCCGGGGCGGATCTGGCCAATCTGCTCAACGAAGCGGCGATTCTCACGGCGCGACGGCGCAAGGAAGCTATTGGCGCCAGCGAGATTGACGCGGCGATTGACCGGGTGATTGCCGGGATGGAGGGCACGCCCCTGGTTGATGGCAAGAGCAAGCGGTTGATCGCCTATCACGAAGTCGGCCATGCGATTGTGGGGACGTTGCTCCCGCACCACGACCCGGTGCAAAAGGTGACCTTGATTCCCCGAGGGCAGGCGCGTGGATTGACCTGGTTTGTGCCGGGGGAAGAGCAGATGTTGTTGTCGCGGGCGCAGTTGCTGGCGCGGATCACGGGAGCCTTGGGTGGCCGAGCGGCGGAAGCGGTGGTGTTCGGCGAATCGGAGGTGACCACCGGCGCCGGGAATGACCTGCAACAGGTGGCGGCATTGGCCCGGCAGATGGTGACGCGCTTTGGGATGTCCGACTTTGGGCTGTTGTCCCTAGACGGCCAGATGGGCGAGGTGTTTCTCGGACGGGATTTGGTGGCCCGCTCTGACTACTCCGATGAGCTGGCGGCGCTGGTGGATGCCCAGGTGCGGCGCATTGTCCATGAGTGCTACCAGCGGGCCTGTCAGATCATCCGGGAGAACCGGGTGGTGATTGACCGCTTGGTGGACCTGTTGATTGAAAAAGAAACGATTGACGGCGAGGAATTTCGTCGCATCGTGGCCGAATACACGCCCTTGCCGGCGCAGACGGCGTCCCCTGCCTGAAATGCGGGTTGTCCTGTGCGGCTATTATGGCTACGGCAATGGGGGCGATGAAGCGCTACTGCTGACCCTATTGCAGATGCTACCGCCCTCGGTGCAACCCGTTGTGCTCTCAGCCCAACCTCGGGTGACCCAGCAGTTATACGGGGTAGCGACGTGCCACCGCTGGCATCTGGGGCAAGTGCTTGTTGAAATTGCGCGCAGCCAGGGCTTTGTCTGGGGCGGGGGTAGCTTGATCCAGGACAAAACGAGCTGGGCCAGTCCCTTGTACTACCTAGGGTTGATGGCCGTAGCCCAGTTACTGGGAAAACGCACGGTGGCCTGGGCGCAGGGGATTGGGCCGCTGGAGCGTCCGTGGTTACGGCGCTTGGCGCGATGGGTCTTCCGGCGCTGCCAGGCGGTCAGTGTGCGGGACAAACCGGCGGCAGAACAACTCCGGCAATGGGGACGCGCGGTTCTGTTGGCGCCTGACCCCGTGTGGGCCTTGCCAGAGCAGCCCTATTGGCCCCTGAGCGACCTGCCGGCTCCCCGCATCGCGGTGGTGTTACGGCCCCATCGGCTCTTGACGCCTGCTTGGCTGGACACGCTGACCCAGGCGCTGCGGCAATTTCAACAGGCGACGGGGGTGTGGGTCGTGTTTCTCCCATTTCAACCGCAAACCGACCGGGCGCTGGCGCAACAGTTGCAGCGGTCAGTGGCCGAGAGCAGCCTGCTGGAACCGCCCCATCCGGCCCAACTCAAGGGCGTCTTTCGTGGGATGGAATTGGTGGTGACCATGCGCTACCACGGCTTGGTGATGGGCGCTGCGGCGGGTTGTCGGTGCTTCAGCCTAAGTTACGACCCAAAGGTGTCCCAGTTGCAACGGGAACTGGCGATGCCAGGGTGGGATTTACGACAGCCACCACCATCGCCCCAGGACTTGAGTCGGCAGTGGCTCGACCTGTACGCCAATGGGGAGGGACTATCGCCAGCGCAAGTCCAAGCCTGGGCGGACCGGGCCATGCTCCACGGTGAATTGCTGCAACAGGTTTTCACCTAAAGCAGTAACGCTCGCTCTAGAGAAACCTGGGTTAAGTCCACGCCGGTGAGTTTGGCGCCCCGCAGGTCCGCTTCCGTCAAGTCAGCGCCGCGCCAGCGCACCTCCGTCAGATTGGCATCCCGTAGCCGGGCCAGTTTCAAGATTGCATCTCCTAGATTGGCGCCGCTCAGGTCGCACTCGCTCATGTAGGCCCCGGTTAAATTCGCCCCCCGCAGGTAGGCCCGGCGTAAATCCACCCGCCACAGTTGGGTGTCCACTAGGTTGGCCCCGCTGAGGTTGCAGTTGTACATCCGGGCTTGGTTGAGGACAGCACCCCGGAAATTGGCGCCCAAAAAGTTTGTGCCGGTTAGGTTGGCCCGTTCTAGATTGGCCTCGGCCAAAATAATCCGGCTGAGAATTTTATTACTCAGATCGACTTCCTTGAGGTACACACCGGTGAAGTCCCGTTCTCCCTCTGCGTAGCGGAGCAACAGTTCTTCCCTGGTTAATTGTTTCGGTGCCATGGATGCAAAAAATGAGTTTGGTAAAGGTAAAAAAAGTATAACATTGGCCGTTTCCCCGCAGAGCACCACTACGTCGAGGCCGTCAGCACACTGGGGGCGCTTTGGCGAGGCACAGTGGTCAGGCAATCCACCTGGGCACAGAAACGCAAATCTGCAGCTTGCCCTAGCTTTAACAACCGCTGCCCATGACTTGCCCGGTGGAGCAATTCCAGTAAATTATCCTGCCATTGCTGGTACAATGCTAACGCGCCCACTGCTTCGTCATTGCCAGTAGTCGCCTGGTCACCCAACCCCATTAACAATGCCCCAGCGCAGGCGGTGTCTTCCAAGGAAAAGGCGCCCTCCCACCCTGAGGCCACAATCCAGACCCGTTCTGGCTGCTGTTGCTGGAGAAGTTCCACAACGGCCTGGCGATTCACCAGCGCACAGGTAAGGACGCAGGGGGCAGCTTGGACGCGAGCCAGGGCGCGAGTGCCATTGGTGGTGCTCATGAATAACCGCCGCCCCTTGACCCGCTCGGGGGTGCAATCTAAGGGCGAGTTGCCCATATCAAAGCCACTGACAACCTGGCCGCCCCGTTCTCCGACGCGCAACCGCTGTTCTGCCGGCCACTGGGCGCTCACGCGCAACAGTTCTTCCAGGTCAGCAAACACTTGGACTGCAGTTGCCCCGGCGCTCAAGGCTACAGCCATGGTTGTCGTCGCCCGCAAGACATCCACCACCACGGCACAGTCAGGCAAATCTCCAGCGGGCACGAGTTCCGGCGTATGGTACACCCAACACTTCATCGCTGAACGTACCAGTAGTAAGTGACCATGGGAATGACCGTAGCCAGGATCAGTAACACCACCACCACCGCCGTCGAAATGTCCTTGGTTTGGCGGGTTTCAGCAGCTGTAGCAAAATTGCCCTCGATGCGTTCTACATCTTCAGGGGGTGGACCAGGGTCTGGCTGACCGGAGAGCACCGCCTGTAAGCGGGTCACTGTATCTACTAGAGCCTGGTTGTAAACATCCCGGCGCACCAGTTTGAGCAGGGTGTCTTCCACGATACTCAGGGCCGTCGCTGAGGGCAGCAGGGGGATGACCTCCGAACCAGCTTGTAAATCTGCCGTTGCTGTGCGGGCTACTAGGGTGAGCAACACCTGTTTGGCGCCGCCGTCAGGGAACCAGCGTTGAAACAGCTTTTCACCAAAACTGCTGGCCGTTTCCCCGTAATCCAGCCGCCGCAGGCTCACAACATGGACTTGAAAGCCCGTGTCTTGACTGAGTTGGGTCAAGGTGCGGTTCACCTGGTTAACTGTGCTAGGGCTAAACACATCAGCTTCGTCGAATACCCAGCTTGCCGGCGGGGTCGCTGGCAGGTCGGTCACAGCCGTTGCCTGGGCTGGCCCCATTCCCCCCAGCCATAACCAAAGCACCAAGGCACCTACCCACAACCAATGTCGCATCTGTTTCCCCTCCCCTGACAGCAGCCGATTCTTCAGTCAGTATAGACGCTGGCCCGCCCGAAGAAAATCAGTTGATCCGGCTGCGTTGCCGTGCGGAGGCCGCCTCGTCCGGGTGAATCCCCAAACGGGTGAGATTGATGCGACCGCGGCTGTCAATTTCTCGCACCCGCACAATCACTTCATCTCCGACTGAGACCACATCTTCCACCTTGCCAACCCGGTGTTCCGCTAGTTGGGAAATGTGGATCATCCCCTCTTTCCCTGGCAGGATTTCCACGAATGCCCCAATGGGAATAATCCGGGTCACCCGTCCAGCGTACACATCCCCTTCGTTGAGCTTGCGGGTCATGCCGTCAATGATCCGGTAGGCTTTTTGAGCGCGTTCCTCGTCGGCGGCACTGATGGTTACAGTCCCATCTTCCTCAATGTCTACCTTGGCACCCGTTTCTTCGGTAATGCCGCGAATGGTCTTACCGCCTGGCCCGATCACCACGCCAATCAATTCGGGGTCAATCTTCAGGGTCAGCAAGCGGGGTGCGTAGGGAGACAATGTGCTGCGAGGTGCTGCTAACGCCGCCAGCATCTTTTCCAGGATAAACAACCGCCCCGCTTTCGCCTGGTGGATCGCCCGTCCCAGTGTCGCAACATCCAGACCAGGAATTTTCATATCCATTTGCAGGGCCGTGATGCCGGTGTCGGTGCCTGCCACCTTAAAGTCCATATCGCCCAAGAAGTCCTCAATATCCTGGATGTCGGTCAGCACCTGCACCTGGTCGCCTTCTTTAATCAACCCCATCGCCACCCCACTCACCGGGCGTTTCAAGGGAACACCAGCATCCATCAGCGCCAGCGTGGAACCGCACACAGACCCCATCGAGGTGGAACCGTTGGAAGACAATACCTCCGACACCACCCGCAGCACATAGGGGAATTCGTCCTTACTGGGTAGCACCGGTACCAACGCCCGTTCCGCCAGCGCTCCATGCCCAATTTCCCGGCGTGACGGCGCCCGCAACGGTCTAGCTTCTCCCACCGAGTAGGGCGGGAAGTTGTAGTGGTGCAGGTAGCGCTTTTCCTCTTCCGGGTGCAGGTCATCGGCCAGTTCTTGGGCATCTCCTGGCGTTCCCAGCGTCACCGCCGAGAGGATTTGCGTTGAACCCCGCTGGAATAGGGCTGATCCGTGTACTCGCCGGGGCAAAATCCCCACTTCGCAGTGAATAGGACGCACCTCATCCACCTTGCGACCATCCACCCGGATGCCTGTTTCCAGCACGTGACGGCGCATCAATTTCTTGGTCAAGGCCTTAAACAGGACATCTACCAGCTTCGGGTCGCTCGCTGTGGCTTGGCGCCGGGGGTCTTCCTCAGGCAATGCCTCTAGAGCTGCCGTCACCTTGGCTTTGGTTTCATCGAGGGCCTGGTTGCGTTGTTGCTTGTCGGCAATGGTTTGGTCAAGCACCGCCTGGATGTCGGCTGCTGCGGTTGCTTCCACCAGCGCTACCAAATCTGCCGGGGGTTCCGGCGCAGGGGGCACCGTCAACGTTATGCCCATTTCCGCCAGTAAATCCTGTTGCGCCCGGATTAGTTCCTGAATCGCCTCATGACCGAAGTCAATCGCCTCGATCATGTCCTGTTCCGGCAATTGGTTGGCCCGGCACTCCACCATCACCACTCCCTGGGGCGAACCAGCTACCACCAAATCCAGGTCGCCCGCTTCGATTTCTGCGTAGGTCGGGTTGATGATGAATTCATCTCCCAACAGCCCCACCCGGACGGCTGCCATTGGCCCCATGAAAGGAATCCCAGCGGTGGCTACTGCCAGAGACGCCCCCAAAATAGCCAGGATGTCGGGGGGAACTTCTTCATCCAGTGACAGGGTGGTGGCCACTACCTGGATGTCCTCCCGTAACCAATCCGGGATCAAGGGGCGCAAAGGCCGGTCAATCAGGCGGCTGGTGAGAATCACCTTTTCTGGGGGCCGACCTTCCCGGCGCAAAAATCCCCCTGGAATGCGACCCGCGGCATACAAGCGTTCCTCATACTCCACCATTAACGGCAGAAAATCCACGCCTTCCCGCGCTGTGCCTCGCGTTGCCGTTACCAGAACTGCCGTATCCCCACACGATACCAACACCGAACCTCCTGCCTGGGGTGCCAATTCACCCAAGCGCAGACGGATTTCTCTTCCGTCAAACGATATTGACTTTTGCATCGCTCACTCTCTTTCCCAATCCATCGCTATCCTAGCATTGAGATTGTGAGAGCGTTACATGGGCAGTCGTACAAACCGGTCATTTTGCCAGCGCAACCGGTAAAGGCGTTGATTGCGGGCATTGACCACCACAATGTCTCGACCCACGCGGGGCAACTGGTACGTCAAAGTGGGATCAAATGGCACGGGTAACAATTGCCGAGTGACATTACGCCATTGACCCTGTTGATAGTCTAGCAAGAGCAGGAGCGATTTTCCTGGTCGCTCAAAAAAATCCGGGTCATAAGGCACACTGAATGCCGCCAGATATTGCCCATTCTTTTTACGAAAAATCGCAAATTCAAACCGTTCTGGGTTGTCGCTTGCCTGATAACGGATATAGCCATTTGCTGTATCTACCAAGGCATATTGCAAATAGCGTTGACGATTGGCTGGGGAACCCAATGGTAACACCGACTCAGGAATGCCCAAGAAATGCTCCTGTACCGTGCGGAATGGTTGGGCAATTGCTGCCAGAGACATCAAAGCTATCCAGCCCGTGCATCCCCATCCCCACAGATAGCGTTTCATATCACTTCGAGTTCCCGCAAATGCTGTCGCACGGTTTCGTAGATGGTCAACACATGGTCATCGTGGAGTTGGTAGATGACGTGCCGGCCCTGCCGATGTCCCTGCACCACCCCCATTGCTCGCAGCGTGCGTAACTGGTGTGAGACTGCCGACTGGCTCATCTGGAGCAAATTCACCAAATCTCCTACACAATGCGGCCCCGCTGCCAGGATGGATAGGATACGTAAACGGTTGGGGTCAGCCAAAAAACCTAGCCACTGGGCCATACGCTGTGCTGTCGACATATCCAAAACTGGCACCGATGATTGGGTAGGGTGATCGGACGTACTGCAAATGTCTGGTTCAGATGCGGTAATAACTGGGGTCATACTTCACGAAACTTATGGCAAACGAACTGGTCAGTGAGCATGAAAGATACATCTTCGAGTATAGGCGGCCTCCGCCAGGATTGGTCATCAGTATGGCTTATCCAAGTTTCCTACTGCCCCTCCTGACCAGCAAAAAAGCGAGTCATATCTTTCTCTGGAGAATCATGTCCTGCCCAACGGCAAGTCTGCTATGTTAAGAAGAGTAAGCTCTCCGGGCAAAGAGTAGGAATGTCGGTGCTACCTGACGAGCCATCTCTGGCTGACTGGGAAGCCTGGTTAAATAGGATTGCTGCTGAGCCGGAATTGCAGGAGCAAGGTTTGCCCATAGACATGACTGAACCTCCTGTTGAGTCAGCTAATCAACCATCAACCCTGGAGGCGCAAAAATATCAGGGATGCTCACCTCAAACAACCGATACCCAAGAATTATCGTCAGAAATTGGTCATGTATTGAGTGAACCATCCCCATCAACCTCTATCGCTCACTCTACAATACCTACAACCCCCGCTGTGATTGATATGCTGAGTCAAGCCATGGCAGCTAATGATAGCGCTAGTGTGCAGGCGCTCATCCAAAATATTGAGCAAAACCACAGCCACGCAGAAACTATCGAAATTCTCTTGGCAGCCACCTTGAACCTGTGCCGTTCAGCTTAGTCAACTGTACCGTAGCTGAGATGACTGAGAAATCAAGGGTGGAGCTCCGTACTGCAATCCACAACCTGACAACCATAGATGGCTCAGCTACAGAGATGCCACAATTTTTGCTGTTCTTCGTGAGTCAACTCGCGCCAGCGACCAGGAGCTAAATCCTTTAGCTGCAAATGCCCAATTGCGACCCGCACTAATCGTAAGGTTGGATAACCTACGGCTGCTGTCATCCGCCGCACCTGGCGATTACGTCCCTCGCGCAAAGTCATCTGCAACCAAGCGGTGGGAATGAAACGCCGAAAGCGAATCGGCGGATAGCGCGGTGGAAGTTTGGGTTCGTCTGGGAGCAGCGCCACTTCCGCCGGACGCGTACGGTAGCCCTGGATGACCACCCCTTGACACAATTGTTCTAGAGCCTCAGGCATCGGGATACCCTCAACTTGAACCCAATAGGTGCGCGGGTGACCGTAGCGGGGGTCCGTGAGCCGATGCTGTAAACGGCCATCATTCGTGAGTAACAGTAACCCCTCGCTGTCGTAATCCAGCCGCCCCGCCGGATAGACATCAGGGATGGGAATAAAATCCTTGAGCGTTACCCGCCCCTGGTCGTCCCGAAACTGGCACAGCACCCGGTAGGGTTTGTTGAACAACAAATACCGATATTTCATCGTTCATAATTCTGTAATTTTGCCGAGTAAGACAGGGCGTTTTGCACCAGTCACGGCGGGGATATTCGTCGAGCGACCATCAATCCGTTCGGAAGCCAAGATAGCAAACGCCAGGGCTTCTTTACTATCTGGGTCAATCCCGTAACGAGCGCTGCTGTAAACTGGAATGGGCGCAAATAGTTGTTTTAACTCCTGCATCAGAACAGGGTTATGAACACCGCCGCCACTAACTACTAATTCACCAATTTCGTGATGCGGTCGAATCCAAGTCTGATAGTGATAGAAAACCACAGCCGCTGTAAAGTGAGTGACCGTCGCAAATAGGTCGTACCAAGATTGGGGTGAACCAGGATTCGTATGGTTTATCAACTCCTGCACAAAAACTGGCCCAAATTGTTCCCTGCCAGCCGATTTGGGTGGCGGTTGCGTAATAAATGGATGCCCCATGAGATAATCCAACCATTCTGAGCGCACTTGACCTTGCCGCGCCCAATCGCCATTCCAATCCACTCGAACCTTTCCCCGCGTAAACAGGGCCGCCAATTCATCCAGCACCATATTGGCCGGACCGCAATCAAACGCTGTAATAGCTTGACCATCTACCACTAGTGTGAAATTGGCAATTCCCCCCAAATTTAAGGCCAATAACGGATGTTTGACTTGAGCAAATAAACGAGCGTCCACATAGGGAACTAGCGGCGCGCCGCACCCACCTACTGCCACATCATGGATGCGAAAATCCGACACCACAGGACAGCCAAATCGTGCCGCTAAAAATGCTGCTTCTCCCAGTTGTAAAGTCATTCGTTGATGCGCGTGATAAACCGTTTGGCCATGACTGCCAATTAAATGCAATTCGGTGGGAAAATCCATCAACACTTGTGCTAAGGCGTCAGCAAAAGCTTCCCCAATCTGGCGGTGCCACTGGGCAATTTGGGCAAGCGTCACGGGGGATTGGAGCAAGGAAAAACGTAGGGATTCAGGGTAGGGAATGGTACGCCCAGCTAGCCAGCGGCATTGCCAGGGATGCGTTTGAATCTCGCACAAACACACATCAATCCCGTCCATTGATGTCCCCGACATTAAACCAGCTACGATGCGTTTATTGAGTCGTTGCACTGCCGTCAATCGCCACATCCCCAATGACCCGCCGTAAATACCCCTGCGCTGCCGTCAGTAATTGTTGGGCTTGCTCAAAACTCACACCTCGATGGTGCATGACCACTGCTGTTTTCACCTGGCCCTGCGCTTGCACCAGCAGTTCATAGGCTGCATCCCGTTCTAACCCCGTTAAATACTGGACAAACCGGGTTCCTCTTTCCCATAACTTTTGATTGGTTGCCCGCAAATCCACCATCAAATTTCCATAGACTTTGCCCAGTTTCACCATCACTGCTGTACTTAGCATATTGAGCACCAATTTAGTCGCTGTTCCTGCTTTCATGCGCGTCGAACCCGTGAGTACTTCTGGCCCTACAGGTAAAACAATGACCTGATCGACTGTGACAAGTTGTGCCCCTTCCGGGTTGCAGGTGATAAAGACTGTGGGACTGCCCAAATCATGAGCATACTTTAATCCAGCTAACACATAAGGCGTCGTTGAACCTGCAGCAATTCCACACAGTACATCCCCTTTTTGAAATCCCCGCCGTTGCAAATCGCAAATAGCCTGTTCGCTGTCATCTTCTGCGCCTTCTACGGCCTGTTGTAAAGCCTTTTCGCCGCCAGCAATAATCCCCTGCACCATTTCTGGGTCCGTTGAAAAGGTGGGTGGACATTCTGCTGCATCTAAGACTCCTAAACGCCCGCTGGTGCCCGCTCCCAGGTAAAACAAGCGATGTCCCTGGGCCAATTGTCGCCAGATGATTTCTGCGGCGCGGGTGATCGCCGGAATGGCTTGTCCCACCACCAAGGGCACTTGCTGGTCCGCCTGGTTAATGATGCGTAGAATTTCTTCCAAAGAACACTGGTCCAGGTTGGCGCTCCCTGGATAGCGCTGCTCCGTCAGCAAATGCCCCCGCTCTTTCATGCAGCCATACGCACACAGTGATTTCTATGATAAAGGTGGACGGTCGCCAGCTTGCCCATGCAACCGATCAACCTGGTGTGGTTTCGCCGGGATTTGCGCCTGCGGGATAACGAGATTGTCTGGCGGGGAAGCCAAGGTATCATGCTCCCCTTTTTCATCATTGACCCTTGGTTTTACCAGCAACCAGAAATTAGCGCCCACCGCGTGCAATTTTTGTTGGAATCTCTCGCCGATTTAGATCAACAACTCCAGAAACGGGGTAGTCAATTATATGTGTTTCATGGCCATAGTTTTGATATCATTCAGCAACTGACCCGAGAATTACTTGCCCAGGATTATGTTCCCCACCTATTCTTCAGCCGTGATATTCAAGTGACCTATGGTTTGGAGCGGGATCAGGCCGTCACCCAATTCTATCGGGAAAATAATTTAAAGTTTACCGAATGCACCAACTTTTTCCTGGACCCCAACGGTCATGGGGATGATTGGTTGGAGAAATACTATGACTATCAAAATCAACCGTTGTATCCAACCCCTGAACGTTTAGCAACGCCGCCGCTTACCTTAAAAACACCCCAAATCGCTCTGGCAGACGTTCCCCAAACCTTTCACTTAAATTGCGCGCCAAATTCCTGGTTCAAAGGGGGAGAATCTCAAGCGCAAGCCACGCTGAAATCCTTTTTAGAGCGCCGTTTTCAGGGTTATCACTGGAGACTTTCTCGCCCTTGGTTAGCCCAGCAGGGCAGTACATCCCATCTCTCACCCCATCTAACCTTTGGCACCATTAGTAGCCGGCAAGTCTATCAAGCAGTGCAGCAAAAACGCCATGCCTATCCAGATCATCACCGGGCGGTTTTATCTCTGAGAGCGTTTCGGGACCGGTTGCGCTGGCGCGATTCAGCCAGTCAACGTTTATACGATAATCCCCACCTGGTGCATCAAAATCTCTACCCTGAATTTGACGATTATTACACCGACGAACCCCTACCGCCGGAAAAACAGGAATTATTCTGGCGCTGGCAACAAGGGTTGACCGGATTTCCCTTGGTAGATGCCAGTATGCGGCAGTTACGGCACATGGGGTGGATGAATTTTCGGATGCGGGCCATGTGCGCCACGTTTTTAACTATCAATTGTGGGATTTCTTGGCATCATGGGGCGCGGCACTATATGCAGTATTTGATTGATGGGGATTTAGCGATTGACCACTGGCAATGGCAAAGTCAAGCAGGGATTACCAATCCCCTATCCCCCGGTTTTCGCATTTATAACCCTGAGCGCAACGCCCGTGAACGGGATGAAAACTGGCAATTTATTCATTACTGGGTGCCGGAGTTACGTGCCATTCGACCAGAGGATTGGGGCAAAGTGACGGTTGCTAACTACCCCCCACCCATGCTGGATTGGTCTAAAACTCGACAACAAAATGGGCTAATCATTCAACAAATCCGTGAGCGTATCCGTCAACGACTGCAAGCCGAAGGCGGTCTGGAATTACAACGGGCGCAGTGGACTCAAGAGGCTATCAAACGCTATCACCAGCGCTGGAAAAAATACTATGAACAGGTCGCCGGTGTGCAGCAGCTATCGTTGGATTTGGGCGGTGAACTACAGTAGTGGAAGTGACACGCTGTAAGAAACGGTAGAATGTTGCTACTGATGGTACAAACCGTCTATGGTAACCTTGCAACTGCACCAATTAGAGATTCCCCCTGGTCAACGTTTGGTCATTCGCGGCCTAGATTGGACCGACTTTGACGCTATCCTGACCGAATTGGGTGAAAAGCGTGGTAGTCGTATTGCCTATGTTGATGGTGTGCTGGAGATCAGAATGCCTTTACCTAAACATGAGCGACTGAAGTCAATACTTAGTGATATTGTGAAACTGCTGCTGGAAGAGTTGGGCATTGACTGCGAGTGTTTTGGTTCCAGCACATTCAAGAACCAAAAGATGGACTGTGGCGTCGAGCCGGATGACTGTTTCTATATCCAAAACTACCGACAGGTTATTGGGAAAGATCGCTTTGATTTAACCATTGACCCACCCCCTGACCTAGTCTTGGAAGTGGATGTGACATCGAAAACCCAACTGGAAGCCTACATTCGTTTAGGCGTGCCGGAGCTTTGGGTTTATGCAGATGGCGAATTGCAGATTTACTTGTTACGAAACGGTGTCTATCAACCTGTAGGTGAAAGCCCGATATCTCCAGGATTGCCGGTGAAAGTATGGGTGCAGGATGTGCTGAACAATAGTGCTCAAATGGGGCGTAGCCAAGCCCTGCGCACCTTACGTCAAACTATCCGCCAGCACTTGGCCCAAACGGATTAGCCCGCGCAGCGGGTGCAACTAGCGGCACATAACTTTGCTTGCGGGGTTGTTGATTTTGCCAGAGCACCAGTGCAGCAATTGCCAACAGAAAATACCCAAACCCTTTTTGCAAGTGGGCCGGATGGATAAACTGCGCCAAATAAGCTCCTGCCACTGTTCCGATGCCGGCCAAAAGCGTGAAATTGACCGTCAAA
This sequence comes from Gloeomargarita sp. SKYG116, assembly GCA_025056115.1. Classification (GTDB taxonomy): domain Bacteria; phylum Cyanobacteriota; class Cyanobacteriia; order Gloeomargaritales; family Gloeomargaritaceae; genus Gloeomargarita. Next base: position 57,553 of record JANWVM010000008.1, on the reverse strand, counting down.
TGCCAGTCCAGATGCACATGCCCTAGATAACCCGCTAAACCGGCTAGGGAATTAGCCGCAATGATTAACAACGACGTGCCAATCGCCTGTTTCATGGGGATGTTGGCCAGTAACACTAACGCCGGCACAATGGCAAAACCGCCGCCCACGCCTACCAGTCCAGTTAGCATACCCACCAGCAACCCTTCCGTCGGCAACCACAACCAGCAGTAGGGACAAACGGGCGGGACATAGGGGCCGGTGAGTTCAGGAGCAGGAGGGCGACGCCGGATCATCAACCCCGCTGCCACCAGCATTGCCACGGCAAACAGGGTCATCTGGACCGTATCGGTGATGAACGGCAAGGTGGCCAAGCGTGCGCCTCCATAGGCTCCCACCATCGTCGCACCGCCAAACACCACTCCGGCCCGCCCGGCGACATTACCCCGGCGGATATGGGGAATCGCTCCCAGCAGGCTCACGGCACCGACCACTACTAGGGTCATGGGGACAGCGACTTTAGGGGCAATGCCTACCACGTACACCAGCACTGGTAAGGCCAGCACTGAACCGCCGCCCCCGAGTAACCCCAGGCTTAGGCCAATGAGTATCGCTAGGGCATAGCCGACTAGGACTGCCACGATTGACCTGCTCGCTTGTTATAGGGCAACTGCGCCAGGAGTATCCCCAGCGCACAGGTGTTGGTCACGCCGGCGAATACTAGCCCTGCTCCCACAAACCCACTGAGCAACAGGAACCAAGGCGAGACCGTAGCCCCCAGAATTGTCCCCAGCAAAACTAGCGAACCGGCCACAATTTGCACCTGGCGGAACAGGCTGATGGGGGCTTTGGGGTTACGCTCCACAGGATAGCCCTGTTGTTTCCAGGCCATGATGCCGCCCTGCAAATGGGTCACCTGCTCACACCCCGCCGCCAGTAACTGCTGCGCTGCCCGGTAGGAACGATTCCCCGACCGGCAATACAGCACCATGACCTTATCGTCGGGGCATTTGATTTCAGCGGGATTGAACTTGGACAGGGGATGGCAAATCGCCCCTGGAATCCGCTCCTCGGCGTACTCCACTGGTTCCCGCACATCCACTAGCCACACCCGTCCAGCGTCCCATTCCGCCTTCAGGGTGGCCGCATCCCAGCACTGAATTCCTGGTGTGGTCGTTTGCACTTGCGTCATGACTTACACCTCCCTACACGCTCACCAAACCGCAGCGTTCGTTGGCCGGTACGGCTTCGGCAATCTTTTTCGGGTCCGGCAGGTTCAAGCTGTTCATGAGGGCAATGAACTCGTCGCGCGACTTCCCAGCCAGGCGCGGGTTCCAGCGTTTTTCTTCGCCAATGGTAGAAACTGTGTGACCCCGATAGTCATGTCCCGGGTACACGAGCGTCTCGTCCGGCAAGGTAAATAGGCGCTGGGTAATCGCATCGTAGAGCAATCCTGGGTCGCCGCTTTGGAAGTCCGTCCGCCCACAGCCCCGGATAAACAGGGAATCGCCCGTGAGCAAGTGCGTGCCGTTGACCAAGTAGGCCATGTGGCTGTCGGTGTGCCCCAGCGTGGCGATTGCCTGGATGGGAACCTTGCCCACCTGGAGTACCTCTCCATCGGCGATGAACCGGTCGGCACACTCAGCTTTGGCCCCCACCGGCACCACCGTCTGGCAACCTGTGATTTCCCGTAACTTGCCCGCGCCGGTGATGTGGTCAGCGTGGACATGGGTCTCTATGGCATAACGCAAGGTCAACCCCAACTCCCGCAATAACTGTACATCCCGCTCCACCTGCTCTAACACCGAGTCCACCAGCGCCGCTTCTTTCGTATCCGGGTCGGCAATCAGGTAACTATAGGTCCAGGTCTCCCGGTCGTATAGCTGCCGAAATAGCATCGCTTCTGCCCTCCCTTCTGTCTTTATTGTAATTGTATAACTATATAATAATTTATGCAAGCCATAGATGGGTTATGCTGAGGTTAAGGAAGCGATGGCGGGGCAGTGTATGGCGACGATGTCAGTGGCGGTCCTGGAGCAAGTGGCCGACTACTTCAAAGTGTTATCGGAAGTGAGCCGGCTGCAGGTGCTCTGCGCGCTCAAGGACGGCCCTAAAAACGTATCGGAGATCATGGCGGCGACGGGATTGGGGCAAGCGAATGTATCCAAGCACTTAAAAATTCTCACCCAGGCGGGGATGGTGCAACGGCAACCCCAGGGAGTACAGGTGTACTACCGGATCAGCGACCCGATTATCCTGCCCATGTGCGAGTTGGTGTGCCAAGGGTTGCAAAACCGGTTGCAGGCGCAACTCCAGACCTTCGAGGGGGAGAATAAAGGCGCATTGCAGTTTAGGTAATGACCAGGGCGTTGCCGATATTCATCGCCTGGTCCAGTCCTTCCCGCAACGCCAGCTCAACAACGCGCACCACTTCGTTTAGGAGGCGGGGCAAAAGCGCCTGCTGTTCAGGGCTGAAGGGTTCCAATACGTAGTGGGCGCTCTCTCCCACCACTGGGCGACCGATGCCGATGCGCAACCGGGGAAATTCTTGGGTCCCTAAGTGAGCAATGATGGATTTCATCCCGTTGTGCCCGCCGGCAGAACCCTGTTTACGCAGGCGCAACCGGCCAAAGGGCAAGTCCAAGTCGTCGTAAATAACTAGGATTTCGCGGGGAGTGAACTTGAACCAGCGACAGACCGCCTGAACCGCCTGGCCAGAGTGATTCATATAAGTATTCGGCTTCAGCAGCACAATCCCTTGGCCTTCGGCGACCCAACCGTGCCACTGGGATTTTTCCCGCCACGCCAATCCCCACCGGCCCGCCAAGGCGTCCACCGCCATAAATCCCACGTTGTGTCGTGTGCGCTCGTACTTGGCCCCTGGATTCCCCAAGCCCACCATCAAGCGCAAGGGGGACATGGTTTCTAGGTCGCTGGTGGCTGGCTAGGTGTCTCGCAGGTCATCCCTTCGCAGGCGGCCACCTCCGGCGTCAAGGGCACCTGGGGTTGGTCGTACTGGCGCAACAACGCCCCGAAGTCATCCGATTTGCGTCGTTGGAGCACCTGTTGCATCAGCGCTTCGTAGCGTTCTTTGCTAATCGGTTCAAAGGGCAACCGGGGAAAGGTTTGCAGCGCATCGAACCGGGCCAGCAATGCGGCGCTGATATAGCCCTCATCGTGCTGAATCGCCTGGTAAATCCGGTCGGCGAGTTGCTCAATCTCATGCTCGCGGAACTCAATCGTCGCCGATGTGTTGTGGGTGGTGTAGTGGCGCTGGACATTCATGTAGAAATCGAATTGGGCTAGGGCGCTGAATTGACTGATGTCCACCCCCGCCTCGTCGGCAATGTCCGCCCAGGAGACCGCCACTGGAATTTCCACCAGCCATTCGGTGCAGCGCGGGTCAAAGGGGTCATTGAGTAAGTGCCCCTGCTCGTCCTTATCGGCTTGACCTGGCACCACGCTATAGCCGTAATCCATGCAGGCCAGGGCCACCGGGTCGTTTTTGGCAAATGTGATACGACGGATGTAGCGCTGGGCTTTGGGGGGATGCCACCCCGGCGACGCATTTGTAAGCAGACTTTTGGTACCCGCCGGTTGCACCGTCGTACAGCGATTGGGCCGCCGTAACCCATGCCGGTCGCAGTAATCCCACACCACCCGATGCACGACTTCTTTCCAAAACGTGAGATAGTCGGCCTCCTTCTGGCGCAAAATCAAGCCCAGCTCGCTATCGGGTCGTCCCGCCGCCCACCACTGGAGCCATTCCTTGCCAAAGGCATGCACAAAGAAATCAAACAACCCCGTAAACGACACCCCCACAATCGGGTCAATCTCTCGCGAGTACTGAAAACGCGGCTCCACAAACCGGTGGTGCAACAGGGCTGCTACTGTCAGAGCGCCAGCGGTAAAGGCTTTTTCCTGCTCTTCAAAGTTATGGGGATCAATCCGGTTTAAGTGAATTTCAGATAGGTTACAGTGAAAATCAGCACCGATAATTTCGCCGCAGTTATGCACAACCAACCCATTGGCATCAAAACAATTAGCGCCTGGGACAGAGCAGTCGTAAACTAGCTCTTCACCATCTGGAACCAAGGCCATGACGGTTGCCGTAAATCGCTCACGGTTCAGGTGCCGTTGGTATCGTTCAAGTAACGTGGCTAAACGAGTTGCTTTGTCAGGGTCACGAAACCCAATCAACCGCTGAAACTCCTGCAAATTGTCACCGCTAATGACCAGCTCGTGTTGCGCCCGACAGGGATAGGCAACCCGTTGTCGTTGGGAATTAGGCAATAAACGGGTATGGGCTGGACGCCGGTTGATGGAGAGCGTTGAAACAATGCCCAACCGGAGCAACATGCGCTGCACCGCCCGCAACCGTTCCAGGTCGCTGTGGGCTAACCGCACGCTGACCCCTTTGGTCTGGTCGCCTTGGACACTGCCATCAGCATCAAAAAATCCCCCTAGAAAGCCCTGGTAGAATTCATAACTGGCGCGTTCAATGGCTGGTGTAATAATTTTGCGGCCTTTACCTAATCCGTAAGATGCAGCCAGATGGAATAAACGAGCCCTTCCTACTTCACTGTAGCAGTTCTGGGGATGATTTCGTAAAATTTGGCTGGAAAAATCAGGGAAAACCGATTGACAAAGGGCCTGGGCAAACTCAGCCATCATGACTTGGTGTTCGCCCCAGTATCGCAAATGGCCTCGCCGTCCATGACTGGGTACGTATTCCGACAAACAACCATCGCCCATGAAATTGCCTAGCAACCAGCCCTGGGCCCAGGTACCTACGCCCGACCAAGGCGGCATCCCCCGGTGGTTGTGCAAGCAGATGAGGTCACCCGGCTGAAGATGCGCTGCTGCAACCCACGCACAGTCCTGGCGTTGCGTCGTTTGCCGAATGACTTTGAGCACAGGATGGTTGGCGGTCAAACGCAGGCAGTAACCCTCCCAGGTGTGGAGCCGAAACACGGGCTGCATCCCACTACAGAAAAAACCCGCCGGTGTCGTTTGGAACAGCTTCCCATGCACATACGTCCCGTGCGGCTGGCTGATGAGTTCCTTGACCTGTCGCGCTCCCCATTCGGTTTGGACCCAGGTGTCGGCAGTGACGCAGGGATTCAGACCGTAGCGGCTCATCCGGTGGTCAAGTTCGGCTTCCAAGGCAGCGTCAGTGGTTGCTAGCGGGCGTTCAGGCGCTTGGGTCATGGTGGACTAACGGTCGTGGGTCATGGTCATAGGGCATGATACCACTCTTACTGCCAGTCATTTTGAATTTCGTGTACCATAAAAACTATCAGGGATGTTATGAATAGCCGGGTGACCAGGATGACAACCCTGAGAATCATTTTGAGTGACCAAGTCTTGGAACCTGAAGTAGTTTGTCAGAGCTGTCTGCTTGCCAGTCAGATGGGTACGCCGCGATGGTCAGGGGGGCGATTAGGATGTGGTCATCCGGCTCAACGCGGCGAAGCGCAAGAACCGCTCGCTTTTGAGTGTGCCATGGGGTTCCGCGTGGTGGCCCTGCGGTCGTGATATTCATTAACATAGTGAGAGGCCCAGTCGAGTAAAAACTTATGCCGACCCACAGCGCTGCAACTGATGCTTACCAGGGAGAGTTTCGCCGTCTGCAAGGCCTATTGCCGATGGAGATGCGAGGGTGGGTAACCATCGTGCCCAGTACCGCAATGAATCCCCCGGTGATCACCAGCGAAGAAGTGGACAAAGACCAAGTCGAGATTCAAATTGACCCGGTGCGGTGGGAACAACTGGCCATTGACCAGCGCAATTTGCTCTTTTGGCATGAAGTGGCCCGTATCCAAAGTGATACGTTGCCGAAAGAAGGTTGGGAAATGGCGGCCTTGGCCATCGGCCTGGGGGGAACTGTTGGGGAACTGTGGGTGCAAGATACGTTACTGCTGTTGTTGTCTTTAGGACTGACAGGATTCGCTGGATATCGCCTGTGGCGGCGGCATCAGAAACAAAATGCTCTGAAGTGGGCCATTCAAGCTGATGAACGGGCGATTCAACTAGCCACGCAACATGGTTACAGTTTGCCAGCCGCCTACAAGAGCTTGGGGAGCGCTCTGAAACTACTGGCAGAACAAACGCCTAACAAGGGGTTGCGCCGTCGTTACGAAGCTCGTTTAGATGCCCTCAAACGCAGCGCCCAACGTGCCCGCCAGTCTAGTCAAGCCCAGCGACGGGAGTACGCCTGAGTATATCTACCAAGAATGCCTTGACAACCTACTATAATAGGGTTGAGCAAACCGTTGGTGTACGGCTTGCATCTATAAGAAGTTGTTTTTGTAATCGTTTTATTATGCCACGGATTTTAGTGATTGATGATGATGCCGCCATTACAGAACTGGTGAAAGTGAATTTAGAACTGGCGGGTTACGACGTGAGTGAGGCCAACGACGGGGTCAAGGGTCAGGCGTTAGCGATTCAATTAATGCCGGATTTGATCATGCTGGACTTGATGCTACCCCGGGTGGATGGCTTGACGTTGTGTCAACGCTTGCGGCGGGACGAACGGACGAGTAATATTCCCATTCTGATGCTGACGGCTCTGAGTCAAACCCAAGATAAAGTCGAAGGGTTCAATGCGGGGGCAGACGACTACCTGACTAAGCCTTTTGAAGTGCAGGAGATGCTGGCGCGGGTGCGGGCTTTACTGCGACGGGCAGACCGGCTACCCCAGGCGGCGCACGGGGAAATCCTCAGTTACGGGCCGTTGACCTTGATCCCCGAGCGATTTGAAGCTGTTTGGTTTGGCCAGACGATTAAATTAACGCATTTAGAATTTGACTTACTCCACTGTCTGTTACAACGGCACGGTCAAACTGTGTCACCGAGTGATATCTTGCGGGAGGTTTGGGGTTACGACCCAGACGATGATATCGAGACAATCCGGGTGCATGTACGGCATTTGCGCACCAAACTGGAACCAGACCCCCGCCATCCCAAGTACATCAAGACTGTTTACGGTGCGGGCTACTGTTTGGAATTACCGCCGACCGATGGAAAACTGCCAACGAGTCGCAACGACCGCAACGAAGTAACGGCATCCCCACCCCAAGGCTGATAGGATAGAGGGAAAGCCGACCAATAACTGTTTATGGCGACGGAAACGTCCACGGCAACTTATTATCGTGAGCGGATTCAAGGGACGCGCCGCCTGAGCAACTACTGGTGGGCTACAGTGACGGGTTTGGGGGGCCTCGGCTTTTTGCTGGCTGGGATTTCTAGTTACACCCATGTAAATCTCCTGCCCTTTGCTGACCCCACCCAGTTGTTGTTTATTCCCCAGGGGATTGTGATGGGAGCCTATGGCCTGGTTGGCTTGGCGCTGAGTTTGTTTCTGTGGTTGCTGGTTCTCTGGGATGTCGGTGGGGGATATAACGAATTTGACAAGGACAAGCGACAGGTGACCATTTTCCGGTGGGGTTGGCCGGGCAGAGACCGGCGGGTGGAACTGGTATACGACCTCGACCAGGTGCAGGCGATCCGGGTGCAGGTCAAGGAGGGGTTTAATCCGAAGCGAGCGTTGTACCTGCGGTTGCGGGGGAAACGGGATATTCCCTTGACGCAGGTGGGGCGACCGATGACCCTAGCGGAACTGGAGGAACGGGCAGCCCGCTTGGCTCGTTTTCTGGGTGTACCGGTGGAGGGGTTGTGATGGGGCGCATTCTGGTAGTGGCTTTCGTGCTATTGTGGCTGATGGGGTGTCAAGCCAACGCTGACAGTCTCAATCGTTCAGCCCCATCGCCGGAGCCAACTGCCATGACTTCTACCAATTGCAATATTCCGCCCGAATTGGTGCAACCGTTGCGCGGCTATCCCTGTCTGAATGGCAAAGCCGTGGTGGAAATGGTTGTCAACGGTCAGACGATTACGCTGGAGGTGAATGGGGAGGACGCGCCAGTAACGGCTGGCAATTTTGTCGACTTGGTGCAGCGAGGTTTCTATGACAATCTCACATTTCACCGGGTGGTGCGCGACCCTCAACCATTCGTGGTGCAAGGTGGCGACCCCAAGGGGAATGGCACAGGTGGTTTTGTGGACCCCCAAACCAGACGGGAGCGGGTGATTCCCTTAGAAATTAAACCGGAAGGGGCGGCGCAGGCGTTGTATGGTCGTACCTTCCCTGAGCAAAATATCCGCCAGGCGCCCAAGTTACGGCATCGGCGGGGGGCATTAGCCATGGCTCGCTCCCAAAACCCCAATTCCGCTTCCTCACAGTTCTACATCACCCTTGCCGAGACCAGTTTCCTGGATGGCAACTACGCCGTCTTTGGCTATGTAACCCAGGGGATGGACGTAGTGGACCGGATCAAACAAGGAGACCGGATCACGCGGGCGCGGGTGGTGCAAGGAGCAGAGAACTTGACCACTATCCAGTAGCCCATGCGTCCCGTATCGCGTCTCAAATTGTTGCTCTACTTGCTGCCGGTAGTGGGTTTGGTACCAGCCGTGTGGAATTTGGCCACCAATGCCAGTCGTTCAGCGCGGGAACGGGAGTTGAGCCGCAGCGTCATTATGCTTACTGGGCTGTGGCTAGTGACCTACGGTTTGTTAGGGACGGCAGCCCAGCAGGAATCCCTCGCCCTACCGGCGCTGGTGGTCAACAGCTTGGTGACTTCGGCCTATTTCGTCCTACAGGTATGGTTGACCTTGCGGGTCTGGCGCGGGGAATCCCTGTCCTTGCCGTTGGTGCAACGGTTGACTCGTCGTTTACCTTGAAAGCGTTTTACGCTAGTGTAAGTTAAACAGTGTCGAGGTGGTTTGTGTCCGTTACGCCAACACCGACTCGGGTGGTTCCTAGAAAAGAGCGCTCGCGGCAATGGCCCTGGTGGGGATTGGCATTATTTACTGTTTTGGGCCTGGGTTCTGCCGCGGTTGGGGGAAGTTTGGCTTGGTTTTTACATAGCACTCCCTTTCAGCAGGAGTGGTTGAGCCAGGACGAGGCGAAAACTTTTTTTGGCGAGCCGTTGACCAAGGGGTTTTGGGGTGTCCCGGAATTGCGGCGGCCAGTGAATATTCTATTTTTGGGAATCAAGGTGCTGGCATTGGACCCGCAGGCTGGCCACTATAAACGGGTCAATGATTTCGAGGGGTTGACCGATACCATGATGTTGCTACGGTTTGACCCCACCACCGGTACAGTCACAGTTCTGTCTTTGCCACGCGACACCCAAGTGTTGATCAAAAACGACCCCTACAGCAAATTAAACGAGGCGAATGCCAAGGGAGGGCCAGCGTTGGCGGCGGAAACAGTCAGCGCCTTGTTGGGAGGGGTGGTGATTGACCGCTACGTGCGCCTGAATCCTATGGCGATTGAGGCGTTAGTTGATGCGATTGGCGGCATTACGATTAACGTCCCCAAGGATTTGAAATATCAAGACGACAGCCAGCATTTGTATATCAACATCAAAGCGGGGCCTCAGAAATTAAACGGCAGACAGGCGCTGCATTTTCTGTTGTTTCGCCAGGATGGCCTAGGGGACATTGGTCGCATTCAACGGCAACAGCTCTTCATGCGGGCGTTTCAAGAGCAGGCCTTGACCCCCCAGACGGTAACCCGGTTGCCCCAAATTTTTAGCGCCATCAAACAGTACGTGGATACGAATTTGACGGGCGAGGAGCTAGTGGCATTGGTGCGGTTTGCCCAGCAGGCGCCGCGGGAGAAATTTCAGATGATCCTATTGCCAGGACAGTTTGGGTCTGGGCGTCTAGCGAGTTACTGGGTTCCCGACCCCACGCGGATTCAGCAAGTGGCTGTGCAACATTTTGGATTAACGACGGATATGGCCTGGCAAAGCGAGATTAACTTAGCCCAAATGGAAGTGGTGTTGCAAGACAGCACGGGTGAGCGGGGCGCGGTTCCGGCCGTGACCGAACATCTCCTGCGCGCGGGCTATCGGCGGCTTTATCGAGAAGTCCCCTGGCATGAAACCCTTAACCAAACAGTGATTATTGCCCAACAAGGGAATGTGCAGGCGGCGCGGGCGGTGCGGGAAGCGCTTGGGTTTGGCGAGGTCCGCGTTGATAGCACTGGTGTCCTCAATTCCGATGTCACCGTGCGTATTGGCCGGGATTGGCGGTTTCATCTGCAACAGGCGAGCAAATTCTGAAATCTATCCCTTGGGCCTCGGAGTACAAAAGCAGTTTAGCAGTAATTACCCACAGTAATGAACTTTTGAATAGCTGTCTTGCTATCTGTAAAAGAAGGTGACCAGTTTAAGCGCTTCTACGCTCATGGGAGTCTGAACTTATAGCCAACTCAAAAGCTTGCTTCAGGTGATTTAAATTAGCGAAGGTCATAGTGTATTTTTGAGAAAGGTTTTCTAATTGGTCATCTTCGACTTCAACAGCTAGCATAATAAATTGTTTAGCTGGTAACCCTAAAACACGACAAATGTTTTGATATTTACCCATTTTCTCTGCATAGTCGCCGCTCTTGCACTCGACAATAATCAATTTAGTTTCTCGACTGATTTGGTCTTGGAATGAGTGAATCAAATCAAACTCACCTTGTTGTCCATCCAAGAGTGTATATTTTAGATTTTTTAACCAGCCGTCTCCCACTCGATAATTCCTGGTAAAAAAGTCATAAATATATATCTCTAGCCATCCACCGTTAATAAAATTAATCACCTCGGGTTCATCACGTAATTGGCCATTGACAACCCTGGCTTGGGCTAGAGGACTGAGTTCAGTGATATGGCCTTTTGTTTTGAGCATACTGAGGAAGTTATCTATACAATTCTTATGATCATTTTTTTGGTATGTATAACTAAACTTTTTGTCCCTAGATTGACAGGCAATTTTAAGCACCCAATAGATTCTTCTCAACTTATCAAAATTTTGGCCTAAGTGTTTTGCAACTCTTCTCAGGGGCGACAGATCACCGCCGGAGGTTAAATGATTATCTTTGGGATTGTAGTGTGGTATAATATTTGCTTCATACAGCGCCAAAAGTATGCGGGTATTGCGCTCTCCTACCGAGTTATTTTCGCGGGTCAGTATTCTGGAAATCTTTTCTCGCTGGGTGTGGTCTTCAAACTCCTTCTGCGCAATCAGCCTTTCTAGTTCGGCATTTCTGCGGCTAAGCGTCTCTAGTACATTTTCCAGTTCGGCATTCCTGTGGCCAAGTGTTGCCAATATGTTCTTCAGTTCTTGAATTGTATCTTGGTTAATCGATAATAGATTTCTTAATTCTTGGGTTTCATTCCGGCTGAGGGATAGCTGCTCTTGGTTTTCAGCCAGTGTTTCTGCTACCTGTTGGCGCTCCTGTTCAATGCGCTCTTTCTCCTGTTGTAAGTACCTCTGGTTCAAGTGGTAGGCATTGAAAACAATCACACTGATAAACCACAGAAGTACAGCGCTAAAGGTTGTTATCGTGTAGGGAAAACGTTCATCCCGCAGCTCAAAAGGATTCTGAGACCATATCGCTAAATCTTCGATAAATGAACGAGGAACTCTCCTAACGTAATAGACTCGGCCAATCACACGACCTTGAGGTTGAACTGGATAGGGCGTTGGCGCTTTGGCTGCATAGCTAGTGTAAAACTTTTGGGGTTGGGTAGGTGGCGGGTCGAGCAGCAGGTCGTAGGGGTGATGGTCTAGCTGCAAATTTCTGGTCCAACGTTCTTCGCTCCTGGACATTGCGATGATCTGGCGACCATCTGCATCGGTGACCACTAACCCAAAATAACCATAGCCGCTGTCCAATGTCCGTTGCAGCTCCGCTAGGTCGCCGCGCAGTAGATCAAGGGAAAGTTTAGTTGGTAGTGTGTGACTCAGGATATTAAAATCTACTGTCTGGACCTGAAACATTAATTCATTCCAGTGGTAGTCATGGAGGCGGTACATGAAATAGCTGCCACCTCCTGCTACAGCCACCGTAACTACGAGTCCCCGCCAGCTAAGCGGATTAAACAACTGCCTGAGAAATTGCCAACGTCCTGAAGCGGGCATTGTTGAGATCGCTAGCAACGGGTTTACCCATAGTTATAATGGCTGGGGGTATGAAAGTCCACCTCAATATCACTCCGTCCGCAGTGCCACAATTGGGTCCAAGCGAGCAGCATACTGCGCTGGCGCTACACCTGCGACTAACCCCACGACTGCCGAAAGCACTAGTGATACTCCCATTGCCCAAGGCGCTAATGCAAACGGGATGCGTAACGTTTGTGCCACTCCCCAAGCCAACGCCACACCCAATAAAAGTCCGATGACGCCCCCGCACAGGGAAACCAACACGGCTTCAGCTAAAAACTGTTGTAAGATTGCCGCCTGAGTTGCCCCTACCGCTTTGCGAATGCCGATTTCCCGCGTGCGTTCTACCACCGACACCAGCATGATATTAGCAATGCCGATACCACCCACCACCAACGAAATGGCTGCAATTGCTCCCACCATCACTGTTAACAAGCCCGTGATAGCGGTAAAGGCGCTGATGATGTCCCCTTGGTTATTGATGCGAAAGTCGTCGGGTTGAGGCGGGTAGATATTGTGGCGGATGCGCAGGAGATTGGTGATTTGAAACTGGGCCGCTTCCATTTCCGATTCATCGGGCACCTGCACCCAAAATCCACTGATGGCAATCCCCTGGAGCGCATTCTGTCCCACGATGCGGGCAGCCATGTTCTTGAGCGGGATAAACACCTGGTCGTCCTGGTCAAACCCTCCTGTCGTCCCTTTGGGCGCTAAAACGCCAATCACCTCATACCGGTCTCCTTGAATGCGCACCGACTTGCCCAGAGGAGACTCCTGCCCGAACAAATCGCGCGCCACTGTCGCTCCCAGCACGACTAGAGACTGGGCTGTATCCAATTCCATTGGGGTAAAGACTCGCCCAGCGGCCACTGTAAACTGTCGCACTTCCCAGAAGTTCTCATCCACCCCGTTGACCAAGGTGAAGGTGTTTTCCGTACCGTAGGTAACCTGGCGTTGGCGCGTCAGATAAGGGGCAACCAATTGTACCGATGGCGCTTGGGCCGCAACAGCTTGCGCATCTTCCCACGTCAACGTACTGGTGGTGCCGCCCGCTTGCGCAATACCCCGTACGCGGGGGGGTGTTCCCTGCACCTGGAGCAAATTTGTCCCCAGATTTTGAATTTCCCGCGCCGTTGCCAACTGCACCCCTTGCCCAACGGCAGTCACCACAATCACCGAGGCAATGCCAATGACCACCCCCAGCATGGTTAAAAACGCCCGCAGTCGTCGGGTTCCCAGCGAGCGCCAGGCCATTTCTAAAACATCCAGCCCACTCAAAGGCGGTGGTTGTGGCTTGAGCATCAGCGGCGTGGTGGTCCTAACCCCGGAATCAAAGGCGCTAGTTGCGTTTGCGGTCGCTCACCCCTGGGAAAACTCAGCAACACCCGGTCGCCCGGTTTTAGACCTTCCCGAACGACCGTTTTATCCCCCACACTCACGCCTGTACGAATGGGCTGAAATTGGGGCGGGTCAGTGGCGAGAAACACCCCTGTGCGTCGTTCCCGCCGGACAATCGCTACTGTGGGCACCACGAGAGCGTTCTTGAGCGTCCCGACCTGGAATACGACTGACGTATTCATCCCTGCTCGCAACCGGTTCTGGGGGTCGTTGACCGCTAGACGCACCTCAAAACTGTTGACGTTTTGCTCGAGGACCGACTGCACAGCCACCTGGGTGACCCGTCCTGTGAAGGGTGTGTCAGGATAGGCATCGGCAATGATCTTGGCGCCCTGTCCTAAGCGAATCTGGGGCAACACGGTTTCTGGTACTTTCGCTACGACTTGATTAGGGCCTACCAGCGCCAGCACGGATGACGAGGTTGCTGACGCCACCGTACTTCCCGACGTGGTTGGTGTGACAAAGGCCCCCGGTTCGGCATAAATGCGACTAACTACGCCGCTAAACGGTGCTCGCAAAATGGTGTCGTTCAACTGGGCTTGTACCACCTGGAGCACCCCTTGCGCCTGTTGGAGTTGCGCTCGCGCTTGGGCAATCTCTTCCCGGCGAAACCCCTCTTTCTGCAAATCCAGTTGTTGTTGAGCTTGTTGTAAGCGCGCCTGCAGTTGGTCTCGTTCGGTGCGTGTCCGGTCAAGCTCCTGCTGAGCAATCGCCCCCTGAGCGAATAACGTTTGATTCCGTTGCAAATTCAATTCCGCCTGTCGCAGTGCGGCTTGGATTTCTGCTACTTGTGCTTGCGCTTGGGCAATTTCCTGTTGCCGGTTCCCCGCCAAAAGTCGCTGGAGATTGGCTTGAGCAGCTTTCACCTGAGCCTGAGCTTGCGTCAACTGACCGCGCAAATTGCTGTCGTCCATGACCGCCAGGATTTGCCCTGCCGTCACCCGGTCGCCCTCTTTCACCCGCAATTCCCGCACAATGCCTGCCGTTTTGGGGCTGACGTTAATCGTGCGCTCTGGACGAACCTCTCCATTCACCTGTACTGTGACCGGCAATGTTTCTTGTGTGACCACCGCCGTTTTGACTGGCGAACGGGACCGCGGTCGTGGGCGGGTGCCCCACCACCAAATCCCCCCAGCGATCACAGCCGCTAGGCCCACCAACGGTATCCAGCGTGTGGCCTGCTTTACCTGCTTGAGCACTGCTGGTTGCTCGATCACTCCACCTGCATTTTAGACAGTGGCTTCAGATTTGTGGTTCACTCTGCGACCGGTTGGCCAAGGTGGTCTGGCTACGCGCTTGCCATTGCCGGGGTGTGTAGGATGTTGTCACCCCTAACCGGCGTAGGAGCGGCGCTAATAAACCCTTGCCATCGTAGGGCACAACGATGGTTTCCGACTCTGGATAAAACAAATCCGGCGGTAAACCATTGTCCACCCAGACCCGCTGCAGTTCCGTGAATTCAGACGCTGTTAAATTCAGCACCCAACACCCCGTGTCATCAGCATGACAAAACTTGGGGACTTTACTGGTTTCAGTGATGGGTTCATCATCAAGGATTAGATGGAATAATTCGGGTGAGACAGTGTGACTAAAAATCCATGCGAGTAACTCATCAATAAACGCCTGCTTCTGTCCAGGTTCAACTGGTAATTCACCATAATGAACTTCTGCATCATCTGGAATGATTAGACCCGCCTGAAAATAGGTGCACCACTGGCCAACGGTTTTAGCTGTGACGGCAACCGCTTTTTCAAACGGGAAATTGTCTTGGTTCTCTAAATAAAAAAGTTCAGCGGCGTATAGCATGGGGAATTAAAGTATACCTTCGTAAAGCTTGTTTAGCTCAATCTCAACACCTACGCTCGCTATTGTCACCGTTTCGTCTTTTGCTTGATGGACGCTAAACAGCCATTGGTTAGGGGCAGTTTTTCGATAGTGCTCAACACTAACTCTGTATTGGTCAATCAGCAAGTACTCCTGTAAGGTGTTAATTGTGCGGTACAGGGCAAATTTATCCCCCCGGTCATAGGCAGCCGTGGTATCTGAAAGGACTTCGGCAATGACGATGGGGTTCACAACAGTATCCTGTCGTCCTTCCTGCAATTCAATGGGTTGCCCCACGATCATAATGTCAGGGTAAGTATAGACGTTGCCAGCGGGAATCCATAGTCGCTGGTCGGTAATGAAGACCGCGTACGGTTTACCCCGCAATTGCATCTAAAGCAAGGCATAGAAAGCGCCACATAGCCGGTTATGATGGGGTGTATTGTTGGCTACTGCAATAATTTCTCCATCTCGATATTCATGGCGAATTTCGGATGCAATTTCCATTTGCAGGTATTCTTGGGGCGTGTATTTCTTCTGGGCAATGACCATATCGTTATCTCAACTCAAAACACCGGTACATTGGGGAACTGTTGAGCCGCCCAGGTGCGTTCGCCGCAGGTGCGGGGGGTGGGAAATACTTTGGTGGGATTCGCCAAGTGGTCCGGATCAAAAGCCCGGCGCAATTGCTGCATGGTTTCCAGGTCTTCAGGACTAAATAACTCACTCATGTAACAGCGTTTTTCGGCACCGATGCCATGTTCACCGGAGATACTTCCGCCTGCTTGAATACACAACTTGAGAATTTCACCACCCAGATGCTCGACTTCTTCTATAGCGCCCGGCACCGTGCCATCGTAGAGAATCAGGGGGTGCAAATTCCCATCGCCGGCGTGAAACACATTGGCAATGCGATAGCCCGATTGGCGACTTAAACGTTCGATTTCCTGCAATATCCAGGGCAAGCGACTGCGCGGCACCACCCCATCCTGCACGTAATAATTGCGACTAATTTTACCCATCGCGGCAAAGGCGGCTTTTCGGCCTTGCCACAGGCGCTGGCGTTCCTGCGGGTCCTTCGCCACCTGTAAACTGCGCGCGCCCTGTTCCCGACAAATCTGTTGCACCTGGGTCATGGCTTCGTCCACTTCCGCTGGCGACCCGTCCAACTCCACCAGCAAGACAGCGCCGGCATCGCGCGGGTAACATCCGGTCGCCACTACCTGCTCAACTGCGTTAATGCTCAGGTTGTCCATGATTTCCATCCCACCCGGAATAATTCCAGCAGCGATAATGGCTGAGACCGCTGCGCCCGCCTGGGCAATTGTGGTAAAGTCAGCGCACAAAACCTGCACACATTCGGGCACTTTGAGAATATTCAGCGTGATTTCGGTAACAATCCCCAGCGTGCCTTCGGACCCCACCACCACCCCCGTAAGGTCGTAACCTGGCATTTCCGGTACCCAGCCCCCCAGATCAACCACTTCCCCCAGCGCCGTGACCAATTTCAGCCCGAGCACGTGATTCGTCGTGACACCGTACTTCAAACAGTGAACGCCGCCGGAGTTTTCCGCCACGTTGCCGCCCACGGAACACACTGTTTGACTCGACGGGTCGGGCGCGTAGTAAAAGCCCCAGGGACTCACCGCCTGCGTTACCCAACTGTTGATCACCCCCGGTTGCACTACCACCCGCCGGTTGGGAATGTCCACCTGCAGGATTTGCCGCATCAGGGCGGTTACAATAAGCACGGCGTTTTCTTCGGGCAACGCGCCCCCCGATAGCCCCGTCCCCGCGCCCCTGGGTACAAACGGAATCCCGTACTGGCGGCAGATGTGAATCGCGGCCTGCACTTCTTCCGTGGTTTTGGGCAGGACAACCAGGGGCGGGCGCTGGCGATAGGCGGTCAATCCATCGCATTCATAGACCAGGAGTTCTTCTCGGCGACGCACCACCCGGCGCGGTTCCAGCACGCGGGCAAAGGCTTCGGCGACTTGACCCCAATCGACGTTCACGGCACCCCTGTCAGGTCGAAATTGGCGGGGTCATACAGAAAGCGCACGGCGTCTTCTTCTAGGCGATGCACCAGCCAGGGTTCCAATTCCGTGCCATGCCGCAGGGCCGCCAGATACCCGTCTAAGTACAACCGCAGTTCATCCAGCGAATAGCCTTGGCGCCGCAATTCCACCAGGGCATCCGTCAATTTCTGGTAGTAACGAATCGCGCGTGCATCCTGTAGCATGGCCGCCCCCCCTTGTGACCATAGCCCTATTGTACTGAATCGAACCCAGCCGCTCCCAGCCAGCCTAGGCCCAGCGACCGTTGCCCATCCGTGGCATTGTCCAGGGGGCGAATTTGATACCGCTCTGGCGCTGGCGCTTGCAACGTCACTGGATACTGGCGCAATTCTTCCCGGCGCACCAGCGTCACCGTCACGGTCTCTCCTGGTCGCCACTGGTTGAGCAACTCCGGCCAGGTTTCCGGACGCACCTGTTGCCCATTCACCGCAACCAACTCGTCACCAGCGTCTATGCCCGCCCACCATGCTGGCGAATGCCGTAGCACCTGTTTGACAGTTGTTCGCCCCGCTTCTAGGGCAATACCAGTAAAAGGAGCTTTTCCAGGAACCGCCTGCAGTGCCAACCCAAAATCTGCTAGCGCTTCCGCCAAGGGCAATGGTGCGACTCCTTCGATGTAATCCCGCCAGAAATCCTGCAAGTCTTGACCAGCGACCGCCTGAATGACTTGGTACAGTTGTGCGGGTGTAAAGCCCATTTGACCTGCGCCGAATTCCCGCCACATTTTTTGCAGCACGTCGTCAAAGGAACGCTGGTTTTGGTGGTGCTGGCGAATACGCAGATCCAACAATAGCGTCACTAACGCTCCCTTCAGGTAATAAGACACTTGGCTGTTCACACTATTGGCATCGCGGCGGTAGTATTTGATCCAAGCATCAAAACTGGCTTCGGTCAAAGATTGCACGTCCCGCCCTGGCGTCTGGTAGTAGCGCGTGATTTCCTCGCTGAGTAATTCTAAGAATCGCTTGGCATCGTATAGACCCGCGCGCCAGGGAATCACCAGGTCGTAATAGCTTGTCACCCCTTCACAAAACCACAGCGATGTCGTGTAGTTTTCCTGGTCGTAATCAAAAGGAACCAACTCGGCGGGCTTGATGCGTTTCACATTCCACAAGTGGAAAAACTCATGAGCCACTAGGTTCAAGAACCGCTGGTAACCTTCAGGGCGGGTCAACTGGCGACGACTGTACAGGAGTGAACAGCAATTTTCATGCTCCAACCCCCCATACCCCTGCATGGGTAAATGCAACAAGAAAAGATATTTCTGATAGGGCAAACCCCCAAATATATTGGCCGCTGTCTCAATAATTTTGCTAATGTCCTGGAGCAATGGCTGGGCATCTACGGGGAGCGTCCCCCAGACCGCCAGTTCATGGGCAATCCCCCGCACGGTAAACGGATAAATGGCTTGCCGACCTACCTCAATCGGGCTATCAACGAGCATGTCGTAATCCAGAGCGCGAAAGCAGTAATCGCCTAAGGGTTCCAGCGCCGTGCTGACCCGCCAATCGGGATAGGGTGGTTCAATCGTAATTTCGCAGGGAAGATGACGCGCGTCGGGAATGAAAAGAAAGGTGGCAGCGCCGTTGAGATATAAGTGCGTGTCATCCACATGATTGGTGCGCACCGATAGGTCATTGGCGTACAGGTCGTAATGCACTTCGATGTCAGACACGCCCGCAGTTTGGATGCGCCAGTGATTTTTACTGACTTTGCGCCAGGGCAATCCATGATTAACCCGAAAATTCTCCAGATGCTTGGCGTACTCCCGCACCAGATACGACCCCGGCGTCCAAACGGGCAATCGCAAATCCAGCGTGTCCTGGTTCCAGCCATCCACGTTCATCTGGATATGCACGTAGTGCGTCGCTGGATAGGGTGCCGAAATGCGGTAGCGAATCCGAAGCGTCATCTCGTTTTCCCCTCATCAGAACCTAGGCTTGAAATTGCAAGGGTTTTCCCCGCACCGCTTCATTAAATTGTCCTTGATAATAAACAATTTGTCCCCCCACAATCGTCACCTGCGGCCAACCCGTTAACACCCACCCTTCAAAGGGACTCCAGCCGCATTTGGTTTGCAGTTCTTCCCGCCGCACAGGTTGCTCATGCTCCCAGTCCACTAGCACTAAATCAGCATCATATCCCAGGGCAATTTTCCCTTTATTGACGATGCCATAAGCCTGGGCCGGTTTGGTGGATAACCACTGCACCACTTGCGCCAAGGTACACCGCCCCTTTTTCGCCTGCGTCAACATCAGGGGCAAAAAGGTTTCCACCCCTGGCATGCCGGATGGAGAGTCGGGATAGGGACGCGCTTTTTCCGCCAGCGTGTGAGGCGCATGGTCCGTCGCCATGAAATCAATCACGCCGTCCTGTAACCCTTGCCACAAGACCTCATTGTCATGGGGTGTCCGTAAAGGGGGATTCATTTGCGCCAGCGACCCCAGGGTGAAATAGGCCGAGCGATTCAGCAACAAATGCTGGGGCGTCACTTCTACTGTGATCCAGGGGCATTTGTGCTGGCGTAAAAATTCCACCTCTAGGGCGGTTGACAAATGCAGGATGTGCAAGCGCCGTTGATACTTGATGGACAATTGCACGGCCAGTTCAGTGGCTTGTAATGCGGCAATCTCATCTTGAATATCCGAATGCACATCGGGGCGGTGCAATTCCTGGGCAAATTGTTGGCGTCGCTCCAGAATGCGCTGGTGATTTTCAGCATGGACAGCAATTAACCGTTTTCCAGTAGCAAAAATCCGTTCCAAAACCTCAGGGTCATCAACCAACAAATCCCCATGCATAGAACCCATGAATATCTTGATCCCACACGTCGGTTGTACCCGATTCAGTTCCTCCAAGTTGTATCTGGTCGCCCCGATAAAAAAACCATAATTAACCAAGGATTTCTGGGCGGCTCGCTGGAGTTTGTCGTCCAAAGTGGCCTGGTCAATGGTTAACGGGCGGGTGTTAGGCATTTCCAAAAACGACGTCACGCCCCCCCTGGCGCACGCGCGACTGGCCGTGTGTAAATCTTCCTTGTGCTCTAGCCCTGGCTCCCGAAAATGCACCTGGGCATCAATCACACCAGGCAACAGCAGCCAGCCTTGGGCATCGAGCACCTGGTCGTAGGCAGAGCGCCGGTCTTCAATGGTAATCTCGGCAATTTTCCCATCACGAATCCCGACATGGCACGGCTGCAACTGGCCCTGGTCGCCGACAAGGTGGGCTTGGTGAATCCATAAGCTATCATGCGTATTGAACATTGGGGTCGCGCAACGTCAAGGAGCTTTTTTCATTATGGGGTTTGGCCGGGGGGCGATGGAGTGGTGGGATGAGTTGGAAGCCACCTTGTCTGCCAAGCTAGACGATTTTCTGCAAGCGAACCCCGACATGGCCGCGCGCCTAGAGCAAGAAACCCTAAGCGAACAGGAAGCCCAAACCCGCCGCCTGCTCCAGCAACTCGAACGCGACCGCCAGAACTTAGAACAAAAGATTCGCAACACCGCCAAGGACATCCGCCTGTGGCACGAACGGCAATTGCTCGCCGAACAGGCCAAACGTCCCGATTTAGTCGCAGCGGCTCGCCAGCGCCAAGAAACCCTCATGCAGCAGGGCAAACAATACTGGGCGGAATTGCAGGTGAACCAAAAGCGCCGCCAGCAGACAGAGACCCTGTTGCGCCAAATCCAGGCCAAGCGCCAGCAAAGCCCAACGACCATACCCAAGCGCAAAACTGCATCCCCCGATGCCGTGGAACGGGAATTCCAGGCCCTAGAAATTGAACGGGAATTTGAAAAACTCAAGCGGGAGATGGGACGTTGATGCCGCCACTGCACCTGCTGTCGGTTGCCCAGTTCACCGCACTGGAAAAGCCACCCTTACCAGCCCTGATCCCCAGTATTCCTGACCAGGCCAGCTTGCTCCACATCTGCAACCATTGCCCTTACGCAACCTCGGTCTGTCTTTTTAACCACGAATCCGTCCTTTTCCAGGGGGAACCCGCGCAATTGACTGAACAGGCGGGGAATTGGCCCTATCCCCTGCAGCTGTACATTGCCGACCCGGTGCGCGAAAGCTACCGTGAGCTGGTGGACGTCGTTGCGCAACTGCGTCATCCCGAAACCGGTTGCCCGTGGGACCTGGCCCAAACGCCCCAGAGCCTAACCCCCTACATTATTGAAGAAGCCTACGAGACCGTTCACGCCATCCAAACCGGCCAGACCGCTGCGATTCAAGAAGAACTCGGCGATTTACTACTGCAGGTGGTCTTGCAGGCGCAAATTGCCCAGGAGTCGGGCCAGTTTTCGGTGGTGGAAGTCGCCCAGGGAATTAGCGAAAAACTCATCCGCCGGCACCCCCATGTCTTTGGCGATTTAAGCGTTGAAGATGTCCATACGGTGCGCCAGAATTGGGAAACCATCAAGCAACAGGAACAAGGCCACTCGCTACCGGAAAAATTACAGCATTACATAGCCACCTTTCCCCCCCTGATTGCCGCCGCTAAAATCTATCAGAAACTAAAATCCCGAAACCTGCTGCCGCCGGACTTCACTTTGGATATTTACAAATCCCTGCAAAGTTACGTACAGAACCCCACGCCCCAAACGCTAGGGCAATTGCTATTTGCACTCGTGGCTGCGGCGACGGAACACCATCTCGATCCGCACCTGGCTTTAGAAAGGTTCAACCGGGCCTGCATCCCCCAACCTCTTGATCCCTGACCCCCTTTCGCCTATCCGGCACCCGCAGGCCCCACCCCGACTTCAGGCCTAATAATTGTTAACTTTTGTTGCAGAGATGAGGCTGACTACAGGCAACATTGACCGAGGTAAGGGTGTTCTTCTAATTGTTGCGACTCATTAACGAACCCTTGAAAACTCGGTGCCGAACCCCTATACTGCACTAGGGTTATGTAATCCCAACTACAAAACATCCTTTCTCACACCTTACTTGTTAGGAGGAGAGCGCTTTGGCTAGAAGACGTAAGCGCAGAAGTCGGCGACGCATCGAAGGTCGGAAAATTTTGGAGTGTGTGCCCCAATACGTTCTGGACACTGGCGATGAGAAACCCGTGACGGCAGCGCGACGCTTTATCCATGCCAACGGGATTACGCCACCAGCACTATTACTGGTCCGACGCAATGAACACACGGTGGACCGTTATTTCTGGGCTGAGAAGGGCTTATTCGGGGCGCAGTACGTAGAGGAAAACCATTTTCTCTTCCCTAGCCTGCGCGCCCTGGAGACGGCGACCAAGTAACGGGAAAACGGTCGGTTTTTTGCCCTAGCGCCTGCGGCGGGGGGTTGATAGGCTCGATCCTAGGGCGAGTGCAGTGACGAATGGCCTTGATTGACCTATTCCCACGCCGCTTGCGGTTGCCGGCTGGGTTGGCGTTTCCCCACTGGCAGCGAGGAGTCGCGTTGGCTGTCCAGTTGCTGGGGCAACAGTCGCCCTGGGTGCTGGTAGCGCCGCCGGAAGTGGGTCACGCATCCCTGTGGCTAGACGGGCGGGAGCTAGTCCCAGGTCATCAGGTGTTTCTGGTGCGGACCGCCGAGTGGGTACTAGCGCTAGTCGCAACCGACAAGGGGCAGGTTGGTTGTTCGTTTATACCGCAGGTGGTGCAGCAGGTCTGGCAAGCCCTGTTGCCTCAGGTCAGAGACCAACGGCTGCGTGCGCAACTGCAAGCCTTACCAGACCATTGGCCGCTGGCATCGGTGGCATTGGCAGAAGAGTTTTACCAGCAATGGTTGGCTGAAACAGTGCAACCGCCGGAAGAGTGGGCGCGTTCGGTTCTACATGAGGTCTACACGCCCCTGAGTACCATTGGCACCTGGACGGAGTTGCTGCTGAAATACCGGCCCCAATTACCTTTGCGGGTGGTGCAGGGGTTACAGGCGATTGCCCAGGAAGTGCGGGCGCGCCAGGAACAGTGGCGTTCCTGGTTTGAGCCGCAAGCCACCCAGAGTCAAGTGGAGGACTGGCAGCAACAGGCGCAGGCGCGGGGAATTGCCCTGGATTTGCACCTGATGACGCCGTTACCAGAGGTCCTCCGGCACTTGCTGGCCCAGGTGATGCCCCTGTTGCTGGGAGAATTACCCCCTGGCGCCCACATCCAAGGCGCTGCCCACCAAAAGCAAATTGAACACAGAAAGGTCATTGCCTTGTATTTACAGTTCACCCCTCTGAGCGAGTCGCTGCGCTGGGGTGGGGGTTGGCAATGTAGTCCTCACACCGGTCGGCTCTATCCCAGCCTAGCCCACTGGCAAAAAGAATTGGCAGCCTTGGGGGGAGAATTGCACTGGCAAGCTCAAGGGCTAGAGTTGCTGTTGCCGCTGGATGTCCTTGGTCAACAGGGCCTGGGCGATGAGCAAGTCGGCGGGGGTCGTGATTTTTAAGTTGGTCTCTTCGCCCTGGACTACCTGCACAGGATAACCATAGCGCTCCAACAAGGCGGCATCGTCAGTCGTTTGCCAGTGTTCGGTCAAAGCTCGCTGGTGACAAGTTTTCAGCACTTCGACCTGAAACCCCTGGGGCGTCTGGGCGGCCCATAGATGCTGGCGCTCCGGGGTGTGGTCAATATAGGGTGGGTCATGGACGATTTTGATGGTGTCCTTGACGGGAATCGCGGCAATGGCCCCCACGGCTGTAGCGAGGGCGGCTTGGCAACGCCGGAACAGGTCGGGACTGGCTAAACAGCGGGCGCCGTCGTGGACCAAAACGGTCTCGGCTTCAGGGGGCAGAGCTTGTAACCCGTTCCAAACGGAGGCTTGGCGGGTATCGCCCCCAGGGATTAATCGCACCGGAACGGGCGGGGACAACTGGTCGCAAATGGCTTGGAAATCCGGCCAGTCTACCAGTTGCGCCATGACCCCCACCCACGCCGGTTGCGCTTGGAACACCCGCTCAAGGGTCCAGGCCAGCAGGGGTCGCCCGAGCAACGGTAACAATAATTTGTTCCGGTCATGCCCCATGCGTTTGCCCTGACCGGCGGCGGCAATCAGCACGTACATGACCGGTATTATCCCACGTTGGCTAGCTCACTGCCGTCGGCACCGCGATAATCTGGCAACTGCCACTCTGGTCAATCGTGCTGTAGAACAGGTCGCACCAGACATCCGCTTCGACCGGATACCGGGGCACCCAGAACACCCAGTGCCGGTCCAGCTTGAGTTCGCTGCGCAGGGTGGGGTAGGGTTCCCGTTTCACTTGCTCTAGCACCCCGTAGGCCCGCGATTCCAGGGTTTCCAGCCAGACGGCTACGCGCTCCTGGGCGCCTTTGCTCGTCTCCAGGGCTAAAATCCCATGTACACGCACCTGTTCCCACCACACCAGGGGGTCTTTCAAGTCTAAACCCCGTGCCTGCATGCGCCGCCACGTATCCCCCAAACGGGTTTTCACCAGCGTCTGCAACTGGGGAAGTTCGTCTAACTCGTAGGTGGTGTCTAAAACCTTCAACTGGCGGGCGGTCCGACGAAACCACATAATATGCGCAGACATCTTAACCTCCACTCAGATTTAGACACGGCTAGCCCTTCTAGCTAACCGGCTACTGTAGAGGCGCTTTTTCCGCCCGCTCAGATTGTACCAGCGTGGATCATAGAGCAAGCCTAGCGCCATCGTCAAGGCATCGCGGGCCATCAGCGCCTGGGTTATGCTGGGGAATTAACGATACCCAACGGTATGAAAACCAGTGTTCTAACCAGTTGGTGGCGGAATCGGCTGGCGCGGTGGGGCGCGTTGATCCTGCTGGTGCTCTACGCCGGGATGCTGTTTTCCGATTTTTTAGCGCCCTATGACCCCTACCTAGGCCGTGAGGATGGGACGTTACTCCCGCCTACAGCGATTGAATGGCGTCCTTGGCCCCACGTCTATCCCACCGCCCAAGGCCCTTTGAATCTGGAAACTGGCGAGCGGGAGTTGGTCGTGGACCGAACGCAACCGAAACCGGTGCGCTTGTTCGTGCGGGGTTATGCCTATGACTGGTTGAAACTGACGCTACCGCTGCCCCAGCGGACGGAGCGGGGTTGGCAGGTGCAGGATTGGGTGGTGTTTCCGGGCTGGCGCAGCGATTGGCATCTCTTTGGCGTGGACCCGCCGGCTTACTTGCACCTGCTGGGGACGGATGACCAGGGGCGGGACCAGTTCAGCCGGTTGCTGCTGGGCAGTCGCATCAGCCTGTCGGTGGGCTTGGTTGGCATTTTCATTACGTTTCCCATTGGGGTGGTGCTGGGGGGGATTGCTGGATACGCTGGTGGCTGGGTGGATGCCCTGTTGATGCGGCTGGTGGAAGTGCTCATGACCATTCCCAGCGTTTATCTATTGGTGGCGCTGGCGGCAGTGCTCCCACCAGGTCTCACGAGCGCCCAACGGTTTTTGTTAATCGTGTTCATCACGTCGTTTGTGAACTGGGCGGGTTTGGCGCGGGTGATCCGAGGACAAGTTCTTAGCATCAAAGAGCAGGGGTTTGTGCAGGCGGCGCGGGCGCTAGGCGCGAGTCCCTGGGGCATTCTCTGGCGACACGTGCTCCCCCAGACCACCACGTATGTGATTATTTCGGCGACCCTGACCGTGCCAGGCTTTATCGTGGCCGAATCGGTGTTGAGCTTGATTGGGCTGGGGATTGAACAACCGGATGCCTCCTGGGGCAACATGCTATCGCTGGCGACCAATGTCTCCATCATGTTGTTGCACCCGTGGCTGGTGTGGCCGCCGGCGGTTCTCATCATCTTGGCGGTGTTGGGGTTCAATTTACTGGGGGATGGGTTGCGCGATGTGCTGGACCCCCGCCAGAGCGACCGTTAAATGTCCAGCTCGGCCCAACTCAATTGCGACGCGTAGGTTTCGATGAATTCCCGCCGGGGGGGCACCCGGTCGCCCATCAGGATGGTGAACAACCGGTCAGCCTCGGCGGCATCCTCAATGGTGACTTGCTTCAGCGTGCGGGTTGCTGGGTTCATGGTGGTTTCCCACAGTTGCTCCGGCATCATTTCCCCTAACCCTTTGAAGCGTTGGATGGTGTAGTTAGCGTTGGCCGGCAGTTCCTGTTTCACCCGTTCCAATTCCCGGTCGTTGTAGCAATAAATGACTTGCCGGGGCCGGGCGCGTTCCACTTTGTACAGGGGGGGACAGCCAATGTAGATATGCCCCCTTTCAATAATGGCGCGTTGATAGCGATAGAAAAAGGTGAGCAACAGGGTACGAATATGCGCCCCATCCACATCCGCATCCGTCAAGAGAATAATCTTGTGATAACGCAATTTACTGGGGTCAAATTCTTCCCCCTTAATACCGAGACCAATCGCCATGATCAGGGCTTGAATTTCCGCATTTTTGTACACCCGCGCGTCGTCCGTTTTTTCGATGTTGATAATTTTGCCGCGCAAGGGGAGAATGGCCTGGTTCCGACGGTCCCGCGCCTGCTTGGCACTCCCACCGGCGCTGTCGCCTTCGACAATAAATAATTCACATTCGCTAGGGTCCCGGCTACTGCAATCGGCCAATTTCCCCGGCAACGTCGAAGACTCTAAAACCGATTTACGACGCACCAGTTCCCGCGCCCGCCGGGCCGCTTCCGCTGCTTGATACGCTTGAATCGCCTTATCCAAAATGGCATCGGCTACCTGGGGACGCATTTCCAAATAGTCTGTGAGATATTCCCCCACCAGGGAGTCCACAATTCCCCGCACTTCCGTATTGCCCAGTTTGGTCTTGGTTTGCCCCTCAAATTCTGGGTTGGGGACTTTCACGGAAATAATGCCCGTTAACCCCTCACGGATATGTTCACCGGCCAAGTTGGCGTCTTGTTCCTTGAGTTTGTTGCGCTTGCGGGCCAGGTGATTGATGGTGCGGGTGAGCACTGCTTTCAATCCCTCCAGGTGCGTGCCCCCGTCCACCGTGCGGATGTTGTTGGCAAACCCCAGCAAGTTTTCGCTGTAGGCATCGCTGCACCACTGCAACGCCACTTCGACGGTAATGTGATGGCGCTCGCCTTGGATATAAATCACCTCATCGTGCAGGGGTTGCTTTTCCTGGTTCAGGTAGGCCACATACTCGCGAATACCCCCCAAATAACAAAAGGTTTCGATGCGCGGCGGCTCCCGGCGATAGTCCCGCAAAGCAATGTGAATCCCCGCATTCAAATAGGCCAGTTCCCGCAGGCGGCTGGTGAGCAGGGTGAAGTCAAATTCGGTGGTTTCCCTGAAAATTTCTGGGTCTGGACAAAAGGCCACGGCTGTACCCCGGCGCGGTTCCGTCAAGGGCGTACTCAACAATTCCGTCACCGGCTTACCCCGCTCGTAGCGCTGGCGAAACTCGCGGCCATCCCGCCAGACCGTTACTTCCACCCACTGGGACAAGGCGTTGACCACCGACACCCCCACCCCGTGCAGCCCGCCCGAGACCTTGTAACCGCCGTTATCGCCGCCAAACTTGCCCCCCGCGTGCAATACCGTCATCACCGTCTCCAAGGCCGATTTCCCCGTCTTGGGATGAATTTCGGTGGGAATACCGCGCCCGTTATCCGTCACCACCACCGACCCGTCGGGGTGCAAATCCACTTCGATATGGGTGCAGAAGCCCGCCAGCGCCTCGTCCACCGAGTTGTCCACTACCTCATACACCAGGTGATGCAACCCCTTCGGCCCCGTACTCCCGATGTACATCCCTGGCCGCCGCCGTACCGCTTCTAACCCCTCCAAGACTTGAATCTGCTCAGCACCATAGGCGGCTGTCATGCAAAAATCTCCCAGAAATACCCTAAAACGATACGCACCTCAAATCTGAGCTAATCTTAGCACAAAACGCCTAAAATCTCCTGCAGAATGGAAATGAGCAGCCATTTGCTAGGGGGGTGGAATCCTGGCTCTTATTGTGATTGCAGGGCCGACCGCCAGTGGCAAAACCGACCTGGGGATTGCTTTAGCACAAAAGCTCAACAGTGTGATTATCAACGCTGACTCTCGCCAGATTTATCAGGAGTTCAACATCGGCACGGCCAAACCCACCCCTGCGCAACGAATGCTGGCGCCCCATTACCTGATTGACTGGGTACCGCCGACAGTGGCTGTGACGGTTGCCGAGTATCAACAGGCCGCCCAAGCGCTGATTGCCGATTGCCATCGCCGGGGCGTGACGCCGTTGCTGGTTGGGGGGAGCGGGTTGTACATCCAGGCCGTGGTGCAGGGCTTGACCATTCCGCCGGTGGCACCCCAACCCGACTTGCGGCGACAGCTCTCGACCTACAGCCAAAGGGAGCGCTATCAATTCCTGCAACAGGTGGACCCGGCCAGCGCCGCCAAAATCCATCCCCACGACACCGTGCGCACCCTGCGGGCTTTGGAAGTCTATTACGTGACGGGCGTGCCCCTTTCTCACCTGCAAGGTCAACGACCCCCCACCTATCCGGTGCTGTTTCTGTACCTGGATAGCGAGTTCCTGGCCCAACGGATTGCCCAGCGCACCCAGCGGATGTTTGCCCAGGGGCTTGTGGAAGAAACCGCTGCTTTGCGCCAGAAATATGGGCCAGACCTGCCCTTGCTGAAAACGCTGGGCTACCGGGAAGTGGGCGCCTATCTGGAAGGGACAATAGACCTGGAACAAGCCCAAGCCCTGCTGATCCGCCACACCCGTCGCCTCGCCAAGCAACAACGCACCTGGTTTCGCGCCCAGGCGGGATTGGTGCGGTTGGATGCCGACCGGCCCGATTTGCTCCCTTACACCTGGCAAAAAGTCCAGGATTTTTTCACCGCCATTGGCGCCTAATCCGACTCGCGGGCGATCTGGCGGCACAGCAGCAACACGGGAATCATCCCCACCACCACTAGCGCCAGTGCCGGGCCGGACGCTTCCATCAACCGCGAATCCTGGGCATACCGGTACACCCGAATTGCCAGCGTGTCGAAGCCGAAGGGACGGATGATAATCGTTGCCGGCAATTCCTTCACCACGTCCACGAACACCAAAATCGCGGCGCTCACCAGGGTTCCCGCCATCAAAGGTACATGCACCCGCACCAGCGCACTCCAGGGTTTATGTCCCAGGCTCCGCGCAGCCTCGTCCAATTCCGGCGCAATCCGGGCCAACGCTGCTTCTACTGACCCCAGCGCCAACGCCAAGTAACGCACCAGATAGGCAAAAATCAAGGCGGCGACGGTGCCCCCCACCACCATCCGTCCCAGCGTGCGGTCTAGCCAACCCAGGGTGATCAAAATGCCCACGCCAATCACCGACCCGGGCACCGCATAACCCATTGCTGCTAGCCGGGATAGCCATGCCACCGCACCGCCCCCTAGCAACCGTTGCCCGTAGCCGAGAAACAGGGCAATAGCCAGGGCCAACACCGCCGTGATGGATGCCAGCAGGCTCGTATTCCGCACCGATTCCCAAAACGTGGCGTCGAAGGTTTCCAGCCGGTAGCGCACCGCCAATTCCACCAAAACCCCGCCAGGGATGCCAAACCCAATCACCACCGGCAGAGCGCAGGTCCACCAGGCCGCTACTGCTGCTTGGCCCTTGAGCACAATCCGGGTGGCCAGTTCGCTGCTCCCTTTGTCGGCATAACGGGCCTGGCGACGGGACGCTAACTCCAGCGCCATGAGAGCAAAGACGAACAGCAGTAAACACACCGACAACTGGGTAGCAGCAATGCGGTCCCCCATGTTGAACCAGGTGCGGTAAATACCCGTCGTCAAAACCGGCACTCCAAAATAATCCACCACGCCAAAGTCCGCCAGGGTCTCCATCAGCGCCAGTGCCAACCCCGCCATGACCGCCGGACGCGCCAGGGGCAAAGCCACCCGCCAAAAGGTTCCCCAGGGGGAATGCCCCAGTAACCGGCTCGCTTCTACCAAGGCCCGCGACTGTTGCCGGAAACTCACCCGCGCCAGCAGATAGACGTAGGGGTACAGCACGCAGATAAACATCACGATGGCCCCTGGCAACGACCGGATATTCGGGAACCAGTACTGTCCCACTTGCCAGCCCGTCACCTGGCGCAACCAGCGCTGCACCGGCCCAAACACCTCCAGCAATTCCGCGTAGGCAAAGGCCAGCACATAGGCCGGCGCGGCAAAGGGCAACACCAGCGCCCATTCCCAAAACCGTCGCCCTGGAAATTCACAAACGCCTACCAGCCAGGCCGTTGCGACCCCCATAACTACCACGCCAATACTTACGCCAGCGGCCAGGATGAGCGTATTAGTGATGTACTCTGGTAAAACCGTGCTCAGCAGGTGTTGCCACACCTCTGGGCGGGGCGTAAAGACGCTGGCCAGCACCACCAAGACGGGGATCAGAAACAAACCGGCGACGAGCAAACCACCCCAAAACCAAACCGACGACCATTGCCGCAACGGATGCACCATGCCTTACACTGGAGTACGATCTGTTGAACTTATTTTGCAATAAAGGTGACGCCAAAATGCCCACAATAGCGACACCACTTCTTCAGGTCACCGGCTTGAGCTATTGGTTTCCGCGCCAGAAGCAGCCCACTTTGATGGATATTCACTTGACCCTCGCGCCGGGGGAAATCCTTGGCTTGCTCGGGGCGTCGGGCTGTGGCAAAACCACCTTACTGCGATTAATTGCTGGTTTTATAGCACCCACCAGCGGTAGGATTGCGCTCGCAGGTCAGCCAGTCGCCGGTGACGGGCAATGGGTGCCGCCCGAGCAGCGCCGGGTAGGGATGGTGTTTCAGGATTTTGCCCTGTTCCCGCACCTGCGGGTTTGGAAAAATGTCGCGTTTGGGCTGGGACATCTTTCACCAGCGGCGCGTCAAGAACGGGTCCGGCAGGTTTTAGAGCTGGTGAAATTGCAAGACTACGGCAACCGCTATCCCCATCAGCTCTCGGGCGGTCAACAACAGCGGGTGGCGCTGGCGCGGGCCTTGGCTCCCCATCCCCGCTTGCTCCTGCTGGATGAACCCCTGTCCAACTTGGATGCCCAGGTTCGGCAACAACTGCGGCACGAAATCCGGCGGATTCTCAAGCGCACCGGCACCGGCGGGATTTTCGTCACCCACGACCAGGAAGAAGCCTTTGCTGTGTGCGACCGGGTGGCGGTGTTGCACCAGGGACGGATTGAACAGGTCGGGACGCCCGCGGAACTCTACCAAAATCCGGCGTCGCGGGTGGTGGCGGAATTGGTGACCCAGGCGAACTGGTTGCCGGCGGTGCCCCAAGGAAATGCCACCTGGCAAACGGACATTGGTTTGGTGACGGATTTGCCAGCGCCAGAACCGGTTGCCAGCCCTTGCGAGTTGATGATTCCCCAGGAGAGTGTGTGCCTAGAACCCGATGACCACGGCGAATCGGTGGTCCAGGATGGGCAGTTTCTCGGGCGCGAATATCGCTACTGTTTGACCACGCCATCGGGGCGGGAATTGCATGCACGGGTGCGCCAGGGACCCCTCCTACCAGCCGGAACGCGCGTGCGACTGCGGGTCAAACCGGAAGGGGTGCGCGTGTTTGCCCAACCAGCGCGCTGACTTCCATGCCCGATGGACGCGACCTACGCCAGTACCAGCGACTCGCCATCCAGCCCCAGCAAATCCAGGACCAGCAGGTGCAACTTACGCCTGGGCAACGCCATTACCTGGAACGAGTCCTGCGCCTGCGAACCGGAGACTCCTTTATCGCTATGGACGGCCAGGGGCACTGGTGGCTGGCGCAATTAACTGGCCCATCCCGCGCG
Organism: Gloeomargarita sp. SKYG116; assembly: GCA_025056115.1. Taxonomy (GTDB): domain Bacteria; phylum Cyanobacteriota; class Cyanobacteriia; order Gloeomargaritales; family Gloeomargaritaceae; genus Gloeomargarita. Next base: position 25,576 of record JANWVM010000008.1, on the reverse strand, counting down.
CAACTCGGGGAACCGCTGCCTGTGGACTGTGAACTCCCGGCACCCGTCGCACTTCTGATGGGAATTCCCAAGGGCGATGGGATAGAACAGGTGATCCGCCAGACCACGGAATTGGGTGTGCGGCAGATCATTCCCCTGCTAACCGAACGCACCCAAGTCCACCCCAGTCCGGCACGCCACCAGCGCTGGCAACGCATCGCCACGGAAGCCGCCGAACAGTCCTGGCGCCAGTGGATTCCTCGGATTGCGCCCGCCCAATCGCTGGCCGATGCCTGGTCGCAAGTGGCGACAATGCGCTGTTTGGTGTGTGCGCTGGATACCAATGCTCCCCACCTGCGCGATGTACTCGGTCCAGAACCGGAACCGCTGGCGCTATGCATCGGGCCGGAAGGGGGGTGGAGCGACGCTGAAATGGCCTGGTTCCGAGCGCAGGGGGCGACGTTGGTTTCCTTGGGCAGGCGGGTGCTCCGTAGCGTTACGGCGCCGGTGGTCGCTCTGGCCCTGGTTGCGGCATCATGGGAAAAGTAATCGGAGCGATGGGTTATGACAGTCACCTACGCCCGCGAGTGGGATTTGTCCGCGCTGTACCAGGACTTGGACGACCCTCGCTTGAAACAGGATTTACAGAACCTGCAAGCGCAAGCGACCACCTTTCGCCAGCAGTACCGGGGGCGGGTGGCGGAACTCACGCCCGAACAGGTGCGCACGGCGCTGCAAACGTTGGAAGCCCTATGGGAGCGGCTGGGATACTGCTGGGCCTATCCGGCGCTGCGCTTTGCCGCTGACACCCGCCATACCCAAGCGCGGCAAGTTTTGGACCACGTGCGCCAGGCAGCTACAGCCATCGAAAACCAGGTGTTGTTTTTCGCGCTGGAATTGCAACAACTTCCATCCGAACAACTCGCCGCTTTGGCCGCCTCACCCGTGCTGGCGACTTACCGGCACTACCTGGAGCGCCTACAGTTGACCCAGCCCTACCAACTCCCCGAAGCGGTGGAACAAACCCGCAACCAGGACAGTTTGACGGGGCGGCAGGCGTTTATCCAGTTGCATACGTTGCACCAGGGGTCGCTGCGTTACCGTCCCGTGACCACGCCTGAAGGCAAAACCGCCCAACTGGAAGCAGAACTGGGCGCGTTGCTGATGCATCCCAACCCCGACACCCGTTACCAGGCCTACACCAGCATCCGGGAGCAGTTGGCCGAACACAACCTGCTCTACGGCTACATCCTCAACACCATTGCCCAGGACCACCGGTTGGAAAACCAGATGCGGGGGTATCCCTCCACCCTGGCGAAGCAATTGCTGGCCGATGAAGTGCCGGAAACGGTGTTCAACGCCATCATGCAGGGGACAGCGGCGCGTTACGACCTATTTCAACGCTACTACCGGCGCAAGGGCGACGTGCTGGGGATGAAAATCCGCACCTGTGACGTGATAGCGCCTTGGCCAACCACGCAACCAGTGGACTTGCAGGTGGACTACGACCGGGGGGTGGAACTGCTGCTGGCGGCGTTGGGGCAATTCAGTCCGGCGTACCGGCAACGGGCGGAAACATTTTTCCGGCGGCGGTGGGTGGATGCCCAAGTGCGACCGGGGAAACAGGGCGGGGCCTTTTGTTCCTACGTGCATGGCAAAAATAGTTTTCTGCTGCTTTCGTACACCGATGATTACAATTCCCTGTTCACGCTGGCCCATGAACTCGGGCATGGGTTGCATTTCGCCTGGATTGGGGAAAACCAAACCTATTTCAACAGCAATCCCCCGATGGTCTTGGCGGAAGTGGCATCGGTCTTTAACGAGTTATTACTGCTGGACTATTTACTGGCCCAAGCCCATGACCAGCGGGATTTACAGCGCGTGTTGCTGGTGCGCTTGATTGAAGACCAATTGAATTTGTTGTTCCGGCAAAGCACCATTAGCCGCTTGGAATTAGCGATTCATGAACGGGCCGCCCAAGGAAGTTTTGACCACGAATTTGTCAATCAAACCTGGCTGGCCCTCTATCAACAACTGTGTGGTGACACCGTGGACGTTTTGCCGGAACACGCGGTGGACTGGGCGCGGATTAGTCACATCTTTTTCAAACCCTTTTATTGCTACCAGTACACAGCGTCCAGCATTGTGAGCCTGGCCTGTTACCAGCAATATCGCCAGCACGGTCAGGACTTTATCCCCGGTTATTTGGAGTTGCTGGCCAGCGGCGGCTCCCAGGACCAGATTGCAGCACTACGACAGTACGTGGGGGTGGATTTAACGCAACCGGCGACGATCACGGCGGCTTTGGACACGATTGCGGAATTGCTGGACCGGCTAGAAGCAACGCTGTGACCCTGATAAGCTGAAGGGAGTGGGGTTCGGAGTCCATACCGTTGTCAGCCGCAACGTCGAATGACGAAGCCTGTTTGCAAGCGCTGGTGCAAGCGATAGAGAAATTGCAGGCCACCACCGCCCTGGAACAGGTCTGGCATCAGGGTGCGGCGTACTTGGCCCAAGAGTTGCAAGCGGCGTTGGCCGTCAATGGACGCCAGGGACAGGTGTGGGTATGGCTGGCCAGTTACGACCCTGTGCGCAAAACCCTGGTGGGACGCGATGGCGTGGTGCCCAACCCCAAGGAAGAAGGGACGTTATTGCGCCAGCGGTTGGAAATCATAGCGGGCGATGTCTGGCAACAGGTATTGGAACAGGGACAACCACTCGATATTCCCGACTGGAACAAAGAAGCCCGCCGGGGCGAATGGGTCCATCGGATGAGTCGCTGGCGACCGGTGGGGGCAAGTGTGTACCCATTGCCGGGGGGTATGGGCATTGCCTTTTTGGGGATTTCCGAGTGGGGGGCGACCCTGCGACCGGATGGCAAGCTGCGGGTGCGTTTGTTTCTCAGCGAACTGACCCAGCAATTGCAACGGCTACAGGAGCGGCAGAAACGGCAACAAACCCAGCAGGCGGGGGAATTTCTCATCCAAGTGATGGACAAATGTCGCCAGCAAAAGGGGTACCACGAACGCTTGGCCTTGGTCATCGAACAACTGCACCAGGCGGTGGGAGCGGACCAAACCCTGCTGTACACCTACGACGAACGCGCCAGTCAGTTCACCCTGAAAGCCAGCGCCCCCCGTTTACGTCGGGACGACGTGATCCCCCTAGCGGTGCTGCAAGGGCTGTACCAAGAATTGTTGCTGGCCGAAAGAGTCGTGATTCCCGATGCAAGCCAGGCAGAACGGATGGCCATCGGTGCCCAGTTTTGGCAGCAGTACCACGCCCAAGCCCTCATTGCCGCTCCCATCTATGCCCCTGAATCGAAACAGTTGCTGGGGTTTTGCGCCTGTTTGAGTCGTCAACCGCGACCCTGGGATGCCTTTGCCGAGACGGCTGTTCAGGGCGTCGCCCAACTCATTGCGCTGCTATCGCCCCTGGCCGATTTATCCCAAACCCTGATGCGACTGGAAACTGAACAGAAGGTGCATATCGGCATCGCCCAAGCGATTTACGGCACACAAGACTGGCAACAGGCGCTCAAAACGGCGGGACAAATTCTCGACCAGCATCTACCGGGCGACCGCTGGTTGTTGTTGCACCAGAATCCTGACAGCCGTCACTACGACATCGTGCATCAGAGTTTCAAGAAGCGACCGATTGTAGGACCATTGGCCGCCCTATACGAACTCGATTACGAAGCCTTGAGCCGCGACCATCCCGTGCTGGCTGTCCCCAACTGGCAAACGGACTTAAAACTGATGACCTGGCGGCAAACCCTGCAGAATCAAGGGGTGCAAGCTGTCTTGGCTGCCAATGCGGTACCGGAACGACCACCAGAAATCTTATTGGTTTTAACCTGCTCCCAACCCTACGACTGGCGTCTCCAGGACCGTCAATTTGCCCAGGCGGTGGCGCGACAGTTGGGGGTAGTGGCGCGGCAATGGTACCTCCATCAGGCGCAGGCGTCCCAAACCCGTCTCTACCAAGCGCTGGCGCAGGCGTTGACACTGGTAGAGAAGCCATCGGCGTTGGTGCAATATCTGGCCCAAGCCTTGGACGTGCCCCAGGTGGCCTTGGTGACGTGGGCCGCAGGCGCTCAGACCGGTCAAGTGGTGGTCGCCCATCCCCAGCAGGAACCATTTGCGGTGGCAACCGACGTAGATATTTCGCTCGATGATGATCCGTTCATTCAACAGGTCATTCGCCAATCGGAACCCTGGGTGCAAAGTGGCGTGGATTTGGAACCCGAAACGCGGCGGTGGTTGACTGGCCCAGGGATTGAGCGAATTTTAGCCGTACCCATTGGTGAACCGGCGCAAGCTCTGCTGATGTTACTAGACCGCGGGCAAGACCCTTGGCCGTCCCCAACGGTTCATCTCTTGCAAGTCCTGGCTCAGGTCATGGCGCGGGAGCAGTCCTTCAGGCAACGGTTGCAAGACTGGCAACAGGGCTACTTGGAATTGGCGTGCCAGGATTGGTGGCGGCAATGCCTATGGCCGGAATGGGCGGCTGAGATAAGCAGCTTGATTCCTGAGCAATGGCCGGCAAAAGCACAACAGGCTCGCCGGTGGCTGCAACCCGACCTGTCCCTGCATCTCCAGCCGGTGCCGTTAGCGGGGTTATTGCGGCGGGTGTCGGCGCGGGTGCAAGACCTGATGAGTGAACGGCAAGTTTGGTTTCGCGTGCATCAGCAGGGACCAGAAAAAGCGCAGGTCCTAGGGGACGGGGAACGGTTGGAATTTATCCTAGCGGAATTGCTGCGCTTTGCGTGCCAGCGTTCTCCCCAGCAGGGACGGGTGGATATTTGGTGCCAACTTGTTCCCAACGGCCTGATGGAAGTCGCGATTACCGATTACGGCCCCATCCCCGAAACGCTGCTGGAGCAACTGCGCCCAGACCATCCCGACCCCCTGGGCAAGGGTGTGTTGAACACGTCGCCGATGCGGGAACTCTTCTTGTGCCGGTTGCAGGTGCAACAGATGGGCGGCGAACTGTTTTACGAAAAATTACCGGATCAACGCTTTTCCAGTCGCCTGTGGCTCTCCCTGGCCCTATGAACCGGCGGTGGCTCCTGGGGTTGACGGTTCTCTCGCTCGTGGCGTGGTTGATCCGTCTGGACAATGTACCGCTGCGGGATGTGGATGAAGGTCAAGTTGCTCTGGTGGCGCGGGATATTTTTTGCACGGGCAACTGGTTGTTCCCCACCCGCATGGGCGAACCCTATCTCAACAAACCGCCGCTGGTGCATTGGTTAACCGCTGCTGCCTATCACTTGGGGGGGATAACCGACTGGACAACCCGCTTACCGGCGGCCTTATTGAGTGCGCTGGCTGTGCCAGGGATGTACGTTTTGGGGTGGCAAGTCTTTGGTCAAGAATTAGCGGCGCGCTGGTCAGCTTTGGTGTTTTTGACCCTGTTGCCGGTGGTGCGACACGGGCGCTTGGCGATGTTGGATGGCACAGTGGTCACCGGCTTGGTCTGGCTATTGGTGGCCACCGCACTCACTCGACAGCAGGTGCGCTGGAGTTGGGTGATGGGGTTGCTGCTGGGACTGCTGGCCTTGACCAAAGGGTTAATTGCGGTGCCGCTGGGGGTGATTGCGCTGGCCTTTTTGCTGTGGGATAGTCCCCAGGTACTCAAAAAGCCAGGGTTTTGGGTGGGATTGGTGTTAGGAACGTTACCTGGGCTGAGTTGGTTTATGCTGCAACTTCTTCACTATGGTCCTGTGTTCATCCAAGGGCACTTGGTGAAACAAAGCCTCGCCCGCACCTGGGAAGTGGTTGGTGGTGAACCGGGTCCCCCCTGGTATTACGTGCAGCACTTGTTTTTCCACAGTTGGCCCTGGTTTTTCTTTTGGCCGCTGGGGTTGGTCAATGCCTGTCGAAAACGGGATGAATCCTGGGCAAAATTGAGCCTACTGGGAACTGGGATATTTCTGGGCGTTATCTCAGCGATGACCACAAAAATCACCTGGTATGTGATGCCCGTATATCCCTTTTTTGCCTTGACGGTGGGAGCCTACATCACTCAAATCTGGCAATGCAAAGTTATCTGGCCGCGCTGGTGGGCTTATGTATTTGGGTTCTTAACAGTGGGAGCGATTGGCGCCGGAATTTACTACGGGCTAATCGCAGGGCAATTAGAGTTGCTCGGAGTACTGCTGATATTAACGATGACGCTAGCAGGAACTACTTGGTATCTCTGGCGACAAAAGCGGCAGTTTCTGGTGATATTAACAGGGGGCTTTTACTTATCCATCGTAGCTTTGATGACCACCCCCTATTGGAACTGGGAATTGAACAACTCCGAATTTGCTGTGAAACCCGTCGCCCAATTGGTGAGAGAATTTGTCCCACCCAACTATGACGTTTATATTTCCCGTCATCACAGCCGGAGAACCTTGGATTTTTACAGTGGCCGGCGCATCGAAGCCCATCCCAAAGAAAAACTAGTAGAGTTTTGGCAAGCGCGTTCACCCCGTCCCTTTTTACTCATCAAGACTAAAGAGTTAAGCCAGGTCAATTTACCAGGGCATCGTGTTTACGGCCAAGCAGAAAACTACACGCTCGTTGGCCCAGATGTTGAGTTTACACCCAAAGCCGCACCTGCAACGTGTCCATTGCCGAAGTTGTAGCCTGTTACAAGGGCAAACGTCCTGTTGTCAGTAGAGAATACCCTGCAGTAATCGCCAGTAGTGATACAAACAGTTGCCAAAGCGTGGTGGGTTCCAACACAGCATAACCGCTAGCGACAATTAACACAATCGCCGCAACAATAGGGATCAAACCCCAACTTTTGGCGTCCCTTGGCAAGAAAACCAGCATCAGTACACCTACCACCAAAGCCAGCACCGCGCCATCGGCAGCTACCCCTCGCCAGATGAAGGGAGACGGTCGGGTAGTAATAAAAATGTTTTCGCCTAGGACGTAGAGACCGTAAAGCACTAAGGCCAAACCGATCAAGCGAAACAGGAAGCGCATCGGCGTTGACTCACATCCATCACCCAGATTGTATAGCTAGGCTATTTATGGTTGCTATTCCCTGGGTCGCAGGGCGCAGCCCCGTTCTGGTTTTTTCAGTTGTCTCCTAAGACAAACTAAAGTGGTCTGGCCATATAGCTGAGTCATTTCTGTTTGTCCTGTCTAAGGGTCGCAGGGCGCAGCCCCGTCCTTGGTTTTTTGCTCATCCTTCTGACGAACTGAAGCAGCTTGGCTATAAAACTAAAATACTGGCAAAATCGCTGTTACATTCATACAACATACTTACATGCTCTCTGCTAACCAAACACCTCTAGCTCCATCAAATGCGGACGCAGAGACTCGAACTCTGACCCGTGAGGACTGGAACCTAAATCCAGCGCGTCTACCAATTCCGCCACGTCCGCAGGCGATCTTCATTATAGCCCTTGCTATAGTGAGGATTATGTTGGCCAAACGAATCATTCCTTGCCTGGATGTCCACGCAGGGCGGGTCGTTAAGGGGGTTAATTTTGTCAACCTGCGAGATGCGGGAGACCCAGTCGCGCTTGCCCAAGCCTACGACCAAGCTGGTGCCGATGAATTGGTGTTTCTAGACATTAGTGCTACCCATGAAGGTCGCCATGCGCTTTTAGATGTCATTGAACGCACGGCTAGTCAAGTCTTTATCCCACTGACCGTGGGGGGCGGCATTGGCGATTTGGAAATGATCAAAGCCATTCTCCGGGCGGGCGCGGATAAAGTGAGTCTGAATTCAGCGGCGGTGCGCAACCCGGAGTTGGTGAACCAGGCGAGTGAACGCTTTGGTCGGCAGTGTATTGTGATTGCGATTGATGCCCGCTGGGTGGGGGACCGCTGGACGGTGTGGGTGCGCGGCGGACGCGAGGATACGGGCAAAGATGCCATCGCCTGGGCGGAAGAGGTGGTGCAGCGGGGGGCTGGCGAACTTCTGGTGACTAGCATGGATGCGGACGGCACCAAAGCCGGTTATGACTTGCGTTTGACGCAAACAATTGCAGAACGGGTGCCTGTACCGGTGATTGCCTCTGGAGGGGCGGGAAATTGCCAGCACATTGCCGATGTGTTGACTCACGGTCGAGCTGCTGCTGCCCTGTTGGCATCTCTACTGCACTACGGGGAGTTGACCATTGCCGAAATCAAAGCCTATCTGCATCAACAGGGGATTCCCGTCCGCTGCTGTGGTGAAGCTAACACCTGAATTGCCAAACCTCTGGTAAAACTAAACCAAGGGTTATTCGAGGGGTGTCCTCATGCCAAAGTACAAGATTCTCGTGATTGACGACAGTATTCTAATTCGCAAATCCTTGGTTGAGCAATTATCAGGTGACCGTTTTGAAGTGTATGAGGCCAAGGACGGCCCCTCAGGTTTGGCGAAAGCAGAAGAGATTAACCCTGACGTGATCTTGCTGGACTTTATCATGCCTGGCATGAACGGCTACGACGTTTATCAAGCGCTGCGAGCCAATCCCAAATTTGCCGACACGCCGGTGATTATTATTTCCAGTAGCTATGACGAAGTGGTGAACAAATTCGGTTATCCGTTTGTGGGCTTTGATTTTTTGGCGAAACAGTTCACCCAAGAGCAACTGGAAGAACGCATCAACGCTGTCCTACCGATGATTGCTTCCTCCCCCGGCCACGTAGGCGTTGCGGTTACGGAGCAGGCTCCAGTCGATCATTGGCTGCGCATCGAAGCCCAACTGGCAGAACTCAACCAGCAATTGCAACAAAAACCAGCTTGGCTGCATGAATTACCTGCGCCACCCGACCTGATGCCAATCCTTGCCCAATTGCAAACCCTAGAAGCGCGGTTGCAAGAGCTGCATCACCGTCCGCCTGCTGATACCTTATCGCCCCATCTGCAGGAGATGACAACAGCCTTGTCCCGCCTGCAACAAAACCTGTCCCTAGAAATACACGCGCTCAATGAACGGTTAAACACGATGCAATCCCAACTCGAAACGCAACAACTAACTGCTGAGACATTGAATCAACTGACCAACGCCATGCAGCATTTAGACCAGGCCCTTGGTCATATACCCCGCACCGATGCCGTCGTCGAACAGCTCAAAGCCTTGGAGAAAAAAGTGGAACAAGCCAACCGTCAAGCGCCGAATTTTGTGGTGTGGCTGGCGGCAGTGACAGTAGGTGCATTGGTGGGTGCTTTTGTGGGAGCTAGCGTGGTCAGTGGCCAACGCCAATCCCAACTGCCTGCTGCCCCGCCTAGCTCAATTTCCGCTGGAGTAGCCCGCGCACGCTGAGGATAATCGCCCCATCAAACAGGGTCAGAACCAGCAACGCCACCCCTAGCGTGATATCGCCCCACGGTGCGGTTAAAACCACATCCGACAACGACCAGTGGGGATGCAGGTACACATGACGAATCGGCTCGATGGCGTAACTCAGGGGATTCAAACTAGCAATCACCTGCAACCAGCGAGGCATGAACGACAGCGGCGCTAGGGCCGTACTGGCAAATAACAAGGGCAAATTCACCACAAAAATCACTGCTAGTAGTTCCACATGACCCGGCAGGGCAAAGGTTAACCCCAGACTCAAGGCCGTCATTCCCAGCACCAGCAGCAAAACCACCCCGACGACTAACAGGAAACCGCTGAGGCCCGGCAATCCACCGCCCAGCAGGTAGCTCGTGAACATGACTGCCACCGTCTGGACCAAACTCAGCAGGGTGATAAAAATAGTCGAGGCCAAAATGATGGAAAACCGCGAGACCAAGGGAGCTACCAAGAATCGGTTCAAGAAACCAAACTCCCGGTCAAACATCACCGGCAGACCCGCATTCAACGCCCCGGAAAAAGCTGTGAAAACGATAATACCGGCGCTCAAGAACTGGGCGTAGTTCACCCCTTCGCTAAAAAAGCCCGCCGGTGCGTTTTGAAATAAGGCCCCGAATAAGACCAACCACATCATCGGCTGAATAATCCCAGCGATCAGGGTTGAAGGCCGCCGCCGCAATTGGATGAGCAGTCGTCGTGTTAAGGCCCCTGTTTCCTGCGCTAGCTCAGCAATGGGATTCGGCCCGGCGGCGACTACTGGTGTTGAAGTGACGGTCGAACTCATGGTTTGTACTACACAACCACTGCTAGGATCAGGCTAACGCATCACTTGGTTTTTTTTCCACCAATGACTCTGACGCTGGTGACGACGCAACTGGAGTGGGATGGCGTTTTGACGCAATTGGTTCCCCAGATTCAAGCCCATCTCCAGTCCTACGGTACGCCCCTACGCTGGGCAATTACCGCCGTTGAAAATCGCACCCTCACCATCGAAGCTGTTGTGATCCAAACGTCCTCACAACTGCCCCAGTAACGGATGGGTTTGGGGGATCACCCGCACCCGGTGGACGTAGTCTTGCGCTAACCGTTGCCAAGCGAGCACTTGGTCTGGGGTAGGAGCCAAGCTGCCTGGACGCGGCGTCACGGGTTGCAATATCACCAAAACCTGGGGGTCAATGGCTTGAATCATTGTCAAGGCATCAATCAACTCTGACGCCTGGGTCTGGCGGTCCACCACTATCTTCACAAATACGTCCACCCCCGCCTGCACCGCTAGGGCCAAAAACTGCTGATGGGCCGTGTGGTGACGCTCGCCGCTGACGCTGGGGAGTTTGTAGTCCATTGCTACTATCTGCACCCAGGGCAATACCTGCGCCAGCGCTTGGGGCCGATGCCCGCCTGTTTCTAGATAAATGGGTAAGGGGATGTGCTGAGTCAACACCGGCAAGAATTCAACCAGAAAATCGGCGTGCAGCAGGGGTTCCCCGCCAGTGAGGCTGAGAGCTGTGTGTTTGCCCCCGTCGTATTGCCGTTGCAGCCAGGTCAGTAGCTGTTCTGCTGTCACCGGATTGGTCACGGTTACAAAATCTCGCGCTCCCGGTGTGACCTCCACCCGCCCCTGAGCAACCGGTCGCCAGGTATGGACGCTATCGCAGAAGCGACAACGCAGGTCACAGCCCCCTAACCGCAGAAAAAGGTGCCGCTCTCCTACGTAAGGCCCCTCGCCCTGAATGGCAGAAAAAATCTCGACCAGGTTGGCCGTGCGGTTCATTGCCAGACGAGAAATTCCCCTTCACAACCCTGGGTCACCCAGATTCCCTGCCGGTCAAACCCCCAGGTTTGGTCTTTGCGGCACAGCCCCCGGCCAAGCGAGCGCTGTAATTCCACCCCCTTGCGGGTATCCGCTGGACAACGCGTATACAGGCCATCGCGTGACCGACACACCACGAGTTGTCCCCCTGCGCGGCTGACCCGAAAATCGCCCCGGCAACCGCCAGTTACCCAGATGCCTTGGTTATCAAAGCCCCAGGTTTGATTCTGGACGCACTGCGCTCCGCTCAACTGCCGTTCTAGGGTCACTGTCGCCCCACGCGTATCCACCGGGCAGACCACCCGCTGTTTGTTGATGGACTCACACTGGATAACCCGTTCCACCGCCGGGGGAGGGACGATGCCGCCCGGATCAGCCGCCCCAATCACAAACTCACCCGCGCAGCCTTTATCCACCCAGATGCCCCGGTTGTCATAGCCCCAGGTTCGGCCTTCCACACAACGGGTATTACTCAGTTGCCGCTGCAACTGCACCCCGCCGCGCGTGTCCACCTGGCAAAACTGATATTTGAAATTTAGGGAACGGCAGGTCATGGTGATCGGCCCGACCGTCACGAGAAACACCCCGCGGCAGCCCTGATCCACCCAAATCCCTCGATCATTCACGCCCCAGGTTTGACCTTCAATACAGCGCGCGCTGCTGAGTTGACGTTCCAGCCGTACACCCCCACGTGTATCCACCGGGCAGGTGTTGTAACGCCGGTTGAGAGATTCACACCTGATACTTCTACTCGGAGGGCTGTAGGTTTGACCTTGAGCATGTACTTCCAGTGGTTGAACTACCATTGGTGTACCTGCTAGGCTTGCCGCCACCAGCCACGACCACCACCGCATAATGCAACTCCATTGGCGAAAGCCGCACACCGTTTATCTAACCAGAAACCTGCTGATAACCGGCTTAAATCTATCTTCAATTGTGTTCAGTTCCGCACCGAACCGTCCACCCAGCGAGTGCTCTGATAAACCACTTCAGCAATAAAAGCCCGTTGCACAACTGCACCTGTGAAATTGGCGTTGCTCAGGTTGGTATTGACTAAAACAGCGCCGGTTAAATTTGCCCCCTGGAGATTAGCGCCTGTCAAATTCGCCCCTACGAAACTTGCGCCCGTCAAATTCGCCCCTGACAGATTGGCCCCTGACAGATTGGCGCCGTCCAGACTGACGTTACGCAGATCCGCTCCTTGCAAGTTGGCATTGCTCAAATTGGCCCGGCTCAAAGCAGTGCGGTTGAGTTCCCGGTCTTCTGTTCCCAAGCGCGCACCTTGCAGATTAGCTCCACTCAAATTGGCCCGGATCAAGTTCACGCCTCGCAAATCGGCGCCTGCCAAATTGCACTTGACACATTCCCCTGTATTTTTCAAGCGTTGTATGGCCTCTGGTTGGGCCGCCGCTGGCCAGTGCATCCACAGCAGACCGAGTCCAACACCAAGCCACCAGTATCTCAAGCGCACCTTACCTCGCACCATCATCCCATCCATTCAACAAGAGCCTCAAAGTACGACTGCTGGTCTAATCTCGCCCCAGCGCCCTATGTTTGTGAAGCGCCCTGTAAAATAAACCAACTAGAATTATATACTGAACCAATGGCATTCTATCGCTACTTGGGGCGCCCTCTCCTTTTTAGAACAGACCCTGAGTGGGCACACCAAACATTACTACACACCTTGCATCGGCTTAATCTGCACACCGACCACTGGTTAAAAGTTTGGGTGCGCCAACAATTGACCTATCATCATCTGGCATTACATCAACAAATTTGGGGGTATCATTTCCCCAATCCTGTTGGACTAGCTGCGGGTTTTGATAAGGATGGTTTAGGGATTGGTTGGTGGGCTGATTTGGGCTTTGGTTTTGCGGAATTGGGAACGGTGACGCCGGAGCCGCAACCAGGTCAGCCGCGCCCGCGTTTATTTCGTTTAGCAGCCGACCAGGCCATCATCAACCGCATGGGTTTTAATAATAGAGGAGTTTTGCATTTACAGGAACAATTACAACGGGCATTTGTTCGGCATAAACCAACCATTCCGCTCGGTATCAATTTGGGAAAAGGCCAAGCCACACCCCTAGAGTACGCCTGGAAAGACTATCTCTACAGCTTCCGACAACTAAAAACTTGGGGTGATTATTTCGTGGTGAATGTGAGTTCCCCGAATACTCCCGGCTTGCGTGAATTGCAGAACCGGTCATTATTGATTCCCATTTTGGAGAACCTGCAACAGGAAAATACCGATGGCAAGCCCCTGTTACTCAAGCTCAGCCCCGATTTGCCCGAAGAGACCCTGCTGGAGTTGCTGGACTTGGTGCGCGCGTATCGCTTGGCGGGAGTGATTGCCACCAATACAACCACGGCCCGACCACCTGATTTGCGGAGTCGCCACCGGCACGAAAGCGGCGGGTTGAGTGGCCGACCCTTGGCTGCCCGGTCAACTGAATTGATTCATTTCATCTACCGCCAGACCCAAGGACAATTGCCGATTATCGGTGTGGGAGGCATTTTCAGCGCGGCAGACGCTTGGGAAAAGATCACGGCGGGGGCTTGTTTGCTGCAAATTTACACGGGCTGGGTGTACCAGGGGCCAGGGGTGGTGCGCCAAATTTTGACCGGTTTAGTGGAAAAGTTAACTGAACATGGTTTATCCAGCCTGTCCCAAGCAGTGGGGTTACAGCACCGGCAAAGCGGGGGTGAGTTGACCTAAAACCAGCAAGCGAGCTTGGCGGTGATGACCGGAGGGCGGCATCAAAAACCATGGCTAGCTGTCCCAAGATAGTCTCTCAGGTGAGGGCGGCCTGAAATGCCATTTCCCCGAACGCTTCCCGCGCCGTTAGACGCTGTCATGCCCAAAGTAGAATGACTGCCCCCGCCAGTCCCACAGCCCAAGTCACGAACGAGCCGTTTCTTCGACGGAACTGGGAAGCGACAGTTGTTGCCGGTACTGTTCAATATCGCGTTCCAGGGAGGCAATTTTTTGGTCGCGCCGCCACAATTCCCGCCGGGCAATCAGCCACCGTTGAAACTGGTTCCAAATCCCGAACAGCCAGGCCAAGACCGCCCCTACTCCCATCGCCATGATCAATTCCACCGCCAGGGGGTAGTTCACCGTGTAGGAGCCGACCAGGTGTACGGTCACCGGTTCCATGTTCTGGAGGCTGAAAAACACCAACGCTAGGCAAAACGCAAAAATCAAAACCGCATTGATTTGCACCATAAATGCCACCTCGGACGCTCACGATTTATAGGGTATCAGGCTTACGGCGCAGCCCCCTAGTTCTCAAAGTTCCTTAAATAATGCCGGGCCAAAAAGAAGCTGGCAATCGTTTTGGCATCGACCCCTGCGCCCTGGTCAATGGCTTTGGCCAACTCCGTCGGCGTTAACAACACGACCTCAATATCCTCGTCCGCGTCGCGCTGGGGGTGGTGCGCCAGGGGGGCTAGGTTGGTCGCTAGGTAAACATAGATGATTTCATCCGAGTAACCCGGCGCCAGGAAGAACTCCCCCAAGGACTGCCAGGTATGGGCACAGTACCCTGTTTCTTCTTGCAATTCGCGCTGGATGGTCTGCAAAGGACTTTCCCCGCCTTCGAGGGTGCCTGCCGGAAATTCCAGCAACCGACCCTGGGCAGTAAACCGGTACTGTTTCACCAAGACCAACTGGCCTTCGGGCGTGACGGGCACAGCCAACGCTCCCCCCGGATGGCGCACACAATCCCATTCCCCCTCGCTGCCATTCGGCAAACGCAGGCGGTTGACCTCGTAACAAAACTTGCGCCCTTGATACCACAGCCGCTTGGCCAGCAGTTCAGGGGGGTCGTTCCGCATGGTCAGTTCCCAGTCATGACCTTCTGCCAGGATGACCGCGCTTGGCACCGTTGCAGATAGGCCGCAATCGCTGGATAGGCGGTTAAATCCAGATTAAACATCTGCGCCGCAAACCCCAAGATGGATGCCAAGGCCACGTCAGCCACTGTTAACGTCGCCCCCATAATATAGTCCTGGTCACTCAAAATCTGCTGCAACGGCGGCAACAGTTTACCTAGCTCCTGGTCTCGCTTTTCCCCTGGCTGCGCTAGCGCCTGAATCAATGTCGAGTTACTAAACAAAATCCACTGGTAGACCCTGGCCCGCTCCCCCGGCGTCGCTGGCAATTGCCCGTGCTTATCAGCCAGGTATAGTAAAATCGCGCCTGACTCCCAAACCACCACACCGTCGTCCACGACCGCCGGCACCTTGCCCATGGGGTTGATCGCCAAGTAATCGGGTTGCCGGTGAGCGCCTGCGGCCATATCCAACCGCACAAATTCGTAGGGAACCCCCAACTCCTCCAAGTACCACGCCACAATAGCCGCGCGGGAGCGGGTTCCCCCGTAGAGTTTGAGCATGGCTGGCGAATGACTTACGACTTGTACAGCGCCAATCCCAACCGTATTGCCATCACCAGCGGCAGCAGCGCCACCACCAGCGCCACGAACACCTGGGTGTCAGACAGTCCCATCGTCTCACCTCCACAACCAACTCCCTAGTTCACTTTGCCGGAAATGTGCGCTGGTTGCACCAATCTGTTACATTATGAAATACTGCGCCCCTGACCGCCATGCTTGACCAATTGATTGAATTGCCCCAGCAATTTGGCCTGCAAACCCTGCTCATCATCGGGATTCTCATCCTATTAGAAGCGGTTCTGTCAGCCGATAATGCCATTGCCCTAGCAGCCATTGTCCAAAATTTACACGACCCTAAGTTGGAACAACAGGCGTTGAATTGGGGATTAGCCCTTGCCTTTATTCTACGAATTGTGCTGATCCTAACGGCCACGTGGGTGTTGCGATTTCCAATTGTTTCGGTCATGGGCGGTCTTTATCTACTGTGGCTGTTTGGGAATTATGTGCGCAGTCGTGGTCAGGAAGAAACAGCGAAAAACTCTGCCATTGCCATTGATCCCGCCGCTTCCTTTTGGCAAGTGATCCCAGCGTTGGCCCTCACAGATTTAGCATTTTCTCTAGACAGCATCACGACGGCTATTGCGGTGGCGGAACAAACATGGCTAGTGCTGTTAGGGGGTGTCATGGGAATTATCGCCCTGCGTTGTTTGGCCGGTTTATTTATCCGCTGGTTAGAAATCTATACCCATCTCCAAGACGCGGGTTATTTGACGGTGGCATTGGTCGGTATTCGCTTACTGATTAAGGCCATCAAACCCGAATTGGTCCCACCGGAATGGCTGACGACGGCGTTAATTGCTCTCCTGTTCGTGTGGGGATTTTCTAAGAAGAATCCCGATACCTCTCCAACGCCCTAATGGTGGTGGCAGCGCCGGTTCCTCGGTTTCTAGCCAAGTTGGCGAATCAGTTGTGGCCGGACGATGGGGAAACCCAGACCCGGTTCACCCAAGCCCTGCTTGACCCGCAACCCCTGCCCACCGGCATTGCTTGGTGTCGGCCTCGCCCGGAGCCGTTGCCGTTTCCAGTTTTGCCGGCACTGACCTGGCAGCCGAGCTGGGTTGACCGTCTAGCTCCCGACGTGCAACCGGGTCGCCATCCCCTGCATAACCGGGGGTATTACTACTGCCTGGACATGTCGTCTGTGTTTGCCGGGGCAGTTTTAGGGGCGATTGCTGTCGCTCAGCCGGTGGTGATTGACCTGTGCGCCGCGCCGGGGGGCAAAAGTGTGCTGGCCTGGCGGTATCTGCAACCGGGGCTATTGATTGCCAATGAACCGATTGGTAAACGGGTGCGGACGTTGTTGAGCAACTGGCGACGCTGTCGCATCCCCGGCGTTGTCGTGCAACAAGACCCAGCCACCCTAGCCCAACGCCTGGCTCACACCGCCGACGTGGTGATTGTCGATGCTCCCTGCTCGGGTCAATCGCTGCTGGCCAAAGGCGTCAAGAATCCGGGCTGTTTTCATCCGCGCATCGTGCGTTGGAATCGCCAGCGGCAACGGAAAATCCTCGCCCATGCTGTGCAATTGCTCAAACCAGGCGGCTATCTGGCCTACATGACCTGCACCTATAGCCTGGAGGAGAATGAGGCGAATGGCCAGTGGTTATTAACCCACTTTCCTGACTTGCAACCCATCGCTGTGCCACTTCTGGCTGCTTATCAATCTCCCTGGGCTGACTTTCCCTGTTATCGCCTGTGGCCCCAAACGGGCGAGGGAGCAGGAGCCTTTACGTGCCTATGGCAACTGCAGCTTGCCGGGCCAGAGGCGCAGGTGGATTGGGAATGGCTCCAGCAGGTCAACATGTCCGCTGCACCGGTGGAAATACAAATAAATTCCGACGAAACCGGCGGTGGAGAAAATGCTCATGATAAGGTCAAAGATAGACCCCCAGATGGCGACAGCAATGAACCAAGCACCGACGATTTCCCCTCGGCAGATGAATCTCCTGCGGGTGGTGGCGGCCATGTCCTGGAGTGATGGCGAGTTGTCCCCGGAGGAATGTCATCTGATCCTAGACCGGTTTTCCCAGTTGTTTGCTCAGGACGCCGAACAACAGGCCCGTTTGCGCCAGGAATTGCACGATTATGTCACCCAAAACATTCCCTTGGAAGAATTGGTGCCCAAATTGCAGACCGAAACCGAAAAGCAATTGGTGTTGCAATTGGGGTATGCCGTGATCAAAGCCAGCCGCCGCACCCCCGATGAACCCCTCATCAACGAGGATGAAAAAGCAGCCTACACCCAGCTCATCAACCTGTTGCAGCTTCCCGCAGAGCAAGTCAAAGCCCTAGAGGCGGAAATGGATATACAACTGCAACAGAAAAGTAATGTTGTGGAGGCTGTGGTGGATAAAGTGAACCAGTACTTGCATTCCGAGTCGCCTTAGAGCATTGGGGGCCGGGCGCATTGTTGGCTAGAATGGGAGCAGATACCGGCCGACCCTATGGTATCGGACGCGCCCAATCACCCCTTGACGTCAGAATTTAATTTCTCGCCCCACCAGTTACCCCCGCAGAATGTGGCGGCAGAGGAAGCGATTTTGGGTGGTATCTTGCTTGACCCGGAGGCCATTAGTCGCATTAGCCATCTCCTGAAGCCAGAATTTTTCTACATTCAAGCGCACCAGGATATCTACCGGGCAGCGCTGAGTCTGCATTTACAGGGAAAACCGACCGACATGACGGCGGTCGCCAGTTGGTTGCAAGACCAGGGGTTGCTGGAAAAAGTGGGTGGGCCGGCCAAGCTGGTGCAGTTAGTGGAACAAGTGGTCAGCGCCGTCAACATTGACCAGTACGCAGCGCTGGTGGCGGATAAGTACCTACGGCGGCAGTTGATCCAGGCAGGCCAGCAGATTTTGCGCTTGGGCTACGAAACGGCTGTACCCATCGAACAAGTCCTTGACCAGGCGGAACAACAGATTTTTGCCGTTTGCCAAAATCAACCCCGCCAAGAACTGGTTTCGACAGCGGAAATGGTCAGCACCATTTGGCACGAGATTGAACAGCGCTCCGAAGACATGTTGCCCCCCGGCATCACCAGTGGCTTTTATGACCTGGATGCTCTGACGCAGGGGTTTCAACGCTCGGATTTGATCATTGTCGCCGGTCGGCCCTCGATGGGGAAAACGTCCTTTTGCCTGAATATTGCCCGCAACATCGCTGCAACCCACCGGCTGCCCGTGGCGCTCTTCAGCTTGGAAATGTCCAAGGAACAGTTGGTTTACCGTCTGCTCGCCAGCGAAGCTCGGATTGAAAGCACGCGCTTGCGCACCGGTCGCATTGCGGAACACGAGTGGCCCCAGCTCAACCAAGCCATCAGCACCCTCGCGCAACTGCCCATTTTCATTGACGATTCCGCCAGCGCTACCGTCATGGAGATTCGCTCGAAGTGCCGTCGCTTGCTGGCTGAACAGGGAAACCTGGGGCTGGTGTTGATTGATTATTTGCAATTGATGGACAGCGGCAGCAGCGGCAACGAAAACCGGGTGCTGGAACTGTCGCGCATGACCCGGGGCTTGAAGACCTTGGCGCGGGAATTGCAAGTGCCTGTCATTGTCTTGTCCCAATTGAGCCGGGGGGTCGAACATCGCACCAATAAACGACCGATGCTGTCGGATTTACGGGAAAGCGGTAGCATTGAACAAGACGCAGATGTGGTGATTATGTTGTACCGCGACGAGTATTATCATCCCGACACCCCAGACCGAGGCATTGCGGAAGTGATCATTGCCAAGCACCGCAATGGGCCAACCGGTGTCGCCAAGATGCTCTTTGATGCCCATTTCACCCAGTTTCGGAATTTGAAGCACTAATTTTTTGGTAGATCGCGAGCAGCGAATGTCAGCGGATATAGCTTCTCAATCCTAACTGAATTCCCAACTCAAGGACTTTCTTCCCGATGGATTTAGCAAGTTTATAAATGGCTTTGCGCGTAAATGACTGTTGTGGATTCAAAAATTTGCGTAGTCGGTTCATTTGGATAGATGAATACCAATCTATGTGATAAGGTGCTAACGGCTCATAGAAAATATTGATCAACTTCATAGGGAAGTAAACTTCTAGTGACTGCAAAGTATCACGACACCAACGGGTCATGTGATGAGGAGGCATATCCAACAAATTGTTTTCCGCGTAACGTATAAAACTGTCGGCATTAGGAACTCCCAGAATTAGCCAGCCACCGTGACCTAAACATGCAAGGCAATTCTCGATAAATCTTTTGGGATGGGCGATATGCTCTAGAACCTGGAAACTACATACTACCCCATATTCTCTGGGATGTTTCTGTACCCATGTTTCTAGAGAGTACAGATAAACGTCCAAATTATTGCCTTGGGCGTATGATACCGCTTTTTCGTTCGTTTCTATACCTGACGCACTGATGCCCAAGTTTCTTAATTTTTTCAAAAAGTATCCCCTGCCACAACCAACCTCTAGAACTTTGCCCTGCATAGGTAGGGACTGAATCAACTGAATTGTTTTTCGGTATTCCCACTTGTCCTGCATGTAGTAAAAGTCAAGCTTTTGTAACTGCTGATAAAGACGTTCTGAGCCGGCTATATCTTCAGGCATGAAAAAATAAAGCTTTGTATCTAAACAATGGTACAGTTCGATAGTCATGTGGCCCCTTAGTTCTGGAGTAATATCGATGTTAAAAATCTGTTGCCAAAGCCGGATTAATTCTTCAGCCGAATAACGTTGTAATAATCGTACATTGGTTGACCCAGAAATCGGGGAAGTCACAACCATAGAGCTAGCCTCTCGAAGCGGAGATGTCCTGCTTATCAGTCAAACCCAAATGCCTTTCTAGTTCCTGCACAGCCGTTTCCAAGTCATCGTTGACAATGCAAGCGTCAAATTCGGGTGCGGCTTGTAATTCTTCCTTGGCGCGGGCGAGTCGTTTTTGCATCGCTGTTTCCGAGTCCTGCCCCCGCTGTCGCAGGCGTTGCTCGAGGGTTTCCCAGTCGGGAGGGCAGACGAATATCAATTTGGCCTGGGGAAAGGTTTGGCGGATTTGGCGAGCGCCCTGAAGTTCAATTTCCAAAATCACCCACTTTCCGTCGCGCAGCGCTGCTTCTACAGGTTGCCGAGGTGTGCCGTAGTAATTGCCTGCGTATTCGGCCCATTCCAGCAGGTCACCGGCGGCAATGGCAGCAGCAAATTCTTCCCGAGTGACGAAGATATAGGACTGACCAGAAATTTCGCCGGGACGGGGCGCGCGGGTTGTCAATGACACCGACACCTGCAATTCCGGATGGCGCTGACACAAACGCTTAAGCAGGGTGCCCTTACCCACCCCACTCGGTCCGGTGAGGACAATCAATCGCCCTGGGTTTACCTGGTTTTCTGAGGTTGTGGCCATAGGTAAATTATCCCTGACACCCAGGCGATGACAACGGCTATGCCAAACAAAACCCGGCTGATGTTTCCCGGCCACAGGATGAGGGCGAGAACTGCTCCAACCTGACTAACGGTTTTGGCCTTGCCCCAACGATTGGCGCCTGCGACTTGCGGTAATTGCGCCCGCCAAGCCGTGATCGTTAACTCCCGCGCCAGCAGGAGAAAAACCCCCCAGCCCGGTACATCCCCCAACTCCACTAGGGCCAAGAGGGGAGCCATCACTAACAACTTATCCACCAGCGGGTCCAACCATTTGCCTAAATCACTCACCTGCTGCCATCGCCGTGCCACGTAACCGTCCAAGGCATCGGTCACCGCCCCCAGCAGAAACAAGCTCGCTGCCCAGTGGCGTTCCCCCAGCGCTAGACCAGCGAAAATCCCGGGAATCACCAGCAATCGGCTCAGCGTTAACCAGGATGCTGCTGTCATGACCGTTTGCGCAAGTAATCCTGCAATCGCCAGAGCTGCCAAACCTGTCCCACTTCCAGCGGCAAAAGGGATACGGCTGCCAATTGCACCTGTACCCAGCCGTCCCCCCACGACCAAGTCTGCACACCGTCCACGCCGCCACTGAATTGCCATTGCAGTCTGTCCGGCTCCAACTGTTGCACCCGCGCCCGAATTGGAATGAGACCAAACCAGCGCAATTCGGCTGACCGACCCGCAGCGACTGGTGTTTGCGAAGGCCAGCCCGCAGACCACCATTGCCGCAACGCTGCTGGTTCCACGAAGGCTTGACGAATTTGTTCCTGGTTAGCCCGCAATTCAATGCGCAGAGTCGCGTACTGGAAATAGCCGAACATGATACCTGCCGGTTACCCACCCCCCATCCTACTGCAAACCGTCAGAGGGGCAGTACCTGGCGTAACCGTTGCAACGCCAAATGGGCCACCGCCTCGTAGTGAGTTTTCCCCGTAAACAACTCGGCAAACTTGCGGGTCGCTGCTGGACGCTTAACCCCCACGCGGTATGCCAGGCCGGGCCAGCGGTAAAACACCTGCGCCAAGCGTTTTGCCCACCACATGTCTTTGCCCCAGCGATTCTGGACGGTTTCGGTATAACGCGCCAGCGCCTCCTGGTCGCCTGCCAACGCTCGATCAAGTGCAATTGCCGCTTGCCACCCCGTCCACAGCGACGGCCGAATCCCCTCAGCGGTAAACGGGTCCACGATACAGGCTGCTTCCCCTACCAGCAGGGCATTTTGGGTGTGTAACACCTGGGGTGCGTCCCACAGGCACAGGGGATGGCCGTACTGGCGCACATGGGACAAGTCCACCTGGAAATGAGCCGCATAGGTGCGGAGTAGCTGGCGAAAATCCTGGGTTTGGCCCCCGCCGGCAAACGTTCCCACTCCCAGAGACAACCCGTCCCGCTTGGGGAAATTCCAGGCATAGCCGTTTTTGACCAGGCCAAATTCAAAACAGATGCGTGGGTGCGGGTTCGCCTGCAACGGCACTTCTACCTCCAACGCGCCTGCCAACCGACGTTTCCGCTCTCGGAACCCCAACCAACTTGCCAGCTTGCCCTTGGCCCCATCGGCGGCAATCAGATAACGCCCTTGAAAAGGTTCGCGCGTGGTTTGCAGCTGCCAGCCGTCGCCCTGCCAAGCGATGCCGGTGACTGCTGTGTTGTCCCGCAAGATTGCCCCCTGTTTTTGGGCTTGCCGCACCAGGAAGGCATCGAACACGTCCCGGCGCACCATCCAAATCGGTTCCAGACCCACCAGTTCCACCGTCACCGGCTCGCCCAGCTTCCAGGTGTAGTAAATTTCCCGACTGACGCAGGAAATCGCGGGCGTGAAATCGAAGTCAAACCACTCCTGGACTTGGGGCGAGACCCCACCCCCACAGGGTTTGTAACGGGGCAGTTGGGCTTGGTCCAGCAGCAAAACGGAACGTCCCCGCTTCGCCAGATGATAGGCCGCGCTCCCACCCGCCGGTCCTGCCCCGACCACAATTACGTCATACGTCATCGCCAGATGCGCCGGTGATATTCTTGAATGTCTCGATAGGGGTCGGTATAACCGTGATGATGGTCATGGTCATGATGGTGGCTGTGGTGATGGTCGTGGGAATGGTCATGGATGTTGCCATTGAGCACCATCTGGCGGAATTTACACACATCGCAGTTCATCGGCATGTCTGTACCAAAGGTTTCCCGCTCCCGCTGACGCACCAGCGCAAACAGGGTGGGGTTAATACCTAGTTCCGACAGACAAGTAATTGCCACCTCGGGATGCTCCGCTTGCATCTGCTGGGCCATCGCTTGAATTTTTTGCACCAGCACGCCGGTGAACAAGAAATGGGGAACGACAATCACGCGCTTGGGTCGCTGCAACCACACCCGCCGCCAGCCCTCTTCCAGCCGGGGATGAGTGATACCGACAAAACAGGTTTCCACTGTCAAATAACCACTGCCCTCCCACAACAGCCGCGCCAGTTTGAATACATCGCTATTGGCATCCGGGTCACTGGCCCCCCGTCCTACCAACAACACCACCGTTTCCGAGCGGGGAATGGTCGGGTGGTCCACCTGGGCGAGACGCTCCTGCCACAGGGCTAAAATTTCTGGCGCCAGTCCCAAGTGTCGCCCGTAGTGAATCTGCAATCCTGGATATTGCGCCCGCGCCCGGTCCAACTCCCGGGTAATGTCCAACTTCAGATGCCGCGCCGCCAGGAGTAACAGGGGCACCACTGAAATATCGCGCCACCCGGCGGCGACACAGGTGGCAATTCCCTGAGCAATCAAGGGTTCGGTTAACTCCAGAAAGCAGGGAACCACTGGACGACTGGGGTCCAAAGCGGCGTACTCTTGGGCAAAACGGAGAAAATCAGCCCGTCCTTGGGCATCGCGCGTGCCATGACCCACTAGCAACAACGGACGGGGGTAAGGCAACGCTGGGAAGTGGTCTGATAAGTCGAATACTGAGTGAACGTGGGCAACAACCATAGAAAACTCCTTCCACCCGTGCGACGCAGGTGGGTACAGGACCAACCAACCATGAGGCATTCAGGCTGAGGGCGAGGCCCATCACTGCTGCGGCACAGCGCCGGATTTGCACCGGACTTTCCCCCATGGTTAGCTCTACCATCATAACGGGGAAAAGCCAGCCCGGCTGATTTGCTAGATTATGTAATGTCTTAAACAAATCTAAACATTTGTTAGCGGCAGGGGGAATCGGTCTATGTGGAGACAGTTCTTGCGGTGGTGTCTGGCGAGCCTGGTGTTTTTGCTAGTCGGGCTGGGGGTCCAACCGGCAGCTTGGGCAGCGACCTACCAGATCAAAATGGGGGCAGACAATGGCATGTTGGCCTTTCAGCCGGCGCAGTTGACGATTCAACGGGGAGATACAGTGGAATGGCTGAATAACAAATTGCCGCCCCATAACGTAGTTTTTAGTTCTGTGCCCAACGGCGATAAGGCGCTTGCCGAGAAACTCTCCCATCAAGCTTTGGTCTACAAACCCGGCGATAGCTTCAGCATCACCTTTGGCCCGGATTTGCCGCCCGGCACCTACACCTACTACTGCACACCGCACCGAGGCGCTGGGATGCAAGGCAAAATTATTGTCCAAGGCTAAGGATGATGGCAACGGAATGGCCTTTATTGGCGCTGTTTGGTCTGGCCCTGCTGCTGCTGGGGGGTGTTACGGTAGGGGTGGGCTACCTCACCTGGGCAGAATGGCGCGACCGGCGGCGACGACAGCAGATGGGTAAACGGTTGCGGCGCTGACCTCTGGAGACGCGTCTGGGTTTTTAAGGGGTAGGAACTTGCTGTTTGCTGAAAGTTTTCGTATATTTGGTAGGGCCTGCTCAATGAAAACGGCAGGGGAGGTTTTTTTGTGTGCCAACCCTGGCGGTATTTCTGACGAGCAAGGCAGCGCTAGCGGCTGGTGAATCGATTCTCGGGGATGAAGTCCAAGCGTTTCGTTTCTGAACGTCTTCCGGCATCCCCCTACCCTTCGTTCACCAGGGCTGCGGTTGTATGGGTGGTAGCTCCCGAAGCTGCCAAAACATGCAATGTTGAGCCTCGCTGTCAAGGCGGGGGGTGCACGTTGAGGAGGGTAGCCATGCATGCA
The DNA here is from genome assembly GCA_025056115.1 of Gloeomargarita sp. SKYG116. Lineage (GTDB taxonomy): Bacteria > Cyanobacteriota > Cyanobacteriia > Gloeomargaritales > Gloeomargaritaceae > Gloeomargarita. The sequence continues at coordinate 557 of JANWVM010000008.1, read as the reverse complement.
CTCGGAAGACAAATCCTGGTCGAGTTCTACCAGTGCGACCCGGAAGTACTGAACGACGAAGCCCGGATTTGCCACATTCTTCTAGAAGCAGTCCGCCGGTCGAAGGCGACAATTGTAACGGATTCCTTCCACTCCTTTAGCCCCTATGGCGTCAGCGGTGTGGTGGTCATCGCTGAGTCCCACGTGGCCATTCACACCTGGCCGGAGTTCGGCTACGCGGCTGTGGACATCTTCACCTGGGGGGAAACCATTGACCCCTGGGTA
>JANWVM010000008.1:0-283 GCA_025056115.1 Gloeomargarita sp. SKYG116 | reverse complement strand
AGTGCCGCAGTTTGTCCAGCATGGAACTGAAGCGAGGGCTGTTCCCTAAACCGCTGCGACATAAACCCGTAGCCATGGCGCAGGTGAGGTAATGGCGACTCAATTTCATCAGATTCAATTCACAGAGTTTTGGGATGGACGCACGGGGCAAACCTTTGGCGTGGAGGACTTGCTCTACAGCCAGCGTAGCCCCTATCAACACGTCCAAGTCTGGCAAACCGATGCCTTTGGGCGCCTGCTGACCCTGGATGGCCTGGTCATGTTCACCGAGCGGGATGAATTT
>JANWVM010000089.1 GCA_025056115.1 Gloeomargarita sp. SKYG116 | reverse complement strand
GGGGCTGTAGCTCAGCAGGATAGAGCAAGCGCCTCCTAAGCGCTAGGCCGCCGGTTCAACTCCGGCCAGTCCCGTGGGGGTTTTCAGGGATTCAACTACGCCAACCGACCGTAAACGGGCGTAAATTTGGCGTAAGCAAAATGGGCAAAACCCCAAAAGGTAACGTTGGTATCCACGCCAGTAATGGGCGGTTACAACTCCGGTGGACGTGGAATGGCAAGCGGTATTGCTTATCTCCAGGCTTGCCAGACACACCCTTGGCCAGGAAGGGGGTCAAATTACTGGTGGCCACCATTGAACGGGACTTGGCCTACGGGATGTTTGATGGTGACACGTCCAAGTACAAACCAAAACCAGTTAAGCCCCAGGAACCACCCAAGCCTGTGGATTTGCGGCAACTATGGGTGCGGTATGAAGACTTCCGCCGCCCACAGGTCAGCTTAAATACCCTGGGCGGGGTCTATCGCCAGGTCAGGAACGCCCTGCGGGACTGTCCCTATGGGCTGAATGAACCTGTAAAAGTTAGGGACTGGTTGGTATCCCACCATCCACCGGACGCCTGTAAACGTATCCTGACCCGTCTATCAGCCTGTTGCCGGTGGGCTGTCCAGTCTGGGCTGCTAGACCGTAACCCCTTCCAGGGGATGACATCCCTAATCAGGGTTCCCAAGGCCACCCGCCAGGAGATTGACCCGTTCACACCCCAGGAGCGGGATGTCATCCTGGATGTTTTGGATAGACACCCCACTTACCGGCACTACCGTCCCCTGGTGCAATTCCTATTTTTGACGGGATGCCGTCCTGGTGAAGCCCTGGGGTTGGAGTGGGCACATATCCACGACGGGTACATCCACTTTCAACAAAGCGCCGTGGTTACCCATCCAGGAACCGTCAAGCCTGGTCTCAAGACCCAAGCATCCCGTAGATTCCCAATTAACCGGCAACTCCAAGCCCTGCTAGATAGCATCCCCCAGACCAGCCGGTGGGTCTTTCCATCGCCAACGGGGCGGTTAATCAACCAGAACAACTTTAGCCGCAGGGTGTGGCCTGCCGTCCTGGCCCAGGCGGGGGTGCGCTACCGCCGGTTGTACAACACCAGGCACAGCTTCATCACCTGGGCACTCCAAAAAGGGTTACCTGTCCAGGATGTGGCCAAGTTATGCGGCAACTCCCCTGGGGTTATCTACAGCAACTATGCCGGTTGCACCAGGAATTTGGTTGTGCCGGAATTGTGAATAAAATCACTGTTTCGTGATTTTAATCATGAAACTATGCCTAAATTGACGGTAAACCGATGGGTTTTGGTTTTGCTGGGGCTTTGATAGTATTGACAAGTTCTAACTATGTTTAAACGAAAACAGGGTAGACAATTAGAAACTGTCAAGTTATTTCTACAGTCCACAAACGCTTTTATTGTTGTTAGTATGGTGGTAGTTTTTGGGGTATTGCCGATGGTCAATGTGTTTGAGTTCGCCAGGCGTACAGGCATTCCGGTTTGGACGGTTTTCCGCATGGTGCGGGATGGAGATATGCCGCCGGATTGTTACCAGCGTGGTGTTAAAGGCCAGGTGTTGATTGACTACGACCGGTATCTGGACTATCTGGTGGCCAACCAAGCCACGCCGGTAGCAGTCCACAAGGTTCCCCAGCGACTCAAGCCTGTCCCGCACGGATTAAAGCTGGTGCGGGCGTAATCCAAAAAAACAAACCACCCCGTGCGCCAACACAGGGTGGTAGTAAAAACTTTCATTGTGTCTGTGTCATGCATCATAACATTTCCTTACACCTAGCCGAAAGGCATCATTCCGAATGGAAAGCCAGCGGTGTAGATAGTCGCATCATCCGGGCCAACGTTTGGACGGTTGAAGATTCCCGTGAGCTTGACGAAATCTTAAATCGCAACACCAACCAGCGGTGGAAGCACTCCGATCACTTAGTCCCCGCCTGGGTAGTGGCCGGCATCAATCCCGAAACAG
>JANWVM010000088.1 GCA_025056115.1 Gloeomargarita sp. SKYG116 | reverse complement strand
GCTCCCAAGGGGCCGGGTCACCTGGTGCGCCGGACGTTTGTGCAAGGGCAAGGGGTGCCCTGTCTATTCGCGGTGTATCAGAATGCGTCGGGGCAAGCACGGGAACGCGCCATGGCCTATGCCAAGGGGATTGGCGGTACACGGGCGGGCATTCTGGAGACCACGTTCCGTGAGGAGACCGAAACGGATTTGTTTGGGGAACAGGCAGTTCTGTGCGGGGGGTTGACAGCGCTGATTAAGGCTGGGTTTGAAACTCTGGTGGCGGCGGGTTACCAGCCAGAGCTGGCCTATTTTGAATGCTTGCACGAGGTGAAGCTCATCGTGGATTTGATTGTGGAGGGGGGTCTGGCCCGGATGCGCGACAGCATTTCCAACACCGCCGAATACGGGGACTACACGCGGGGGCCACGTTTGATTAACGATGCGGTACGGGCGGAAATGCGGCAAATTCTGCACGAGATTCAAACGGGGCAATTTGCGCGGGAGTTTGTGCTAGAAAATCAAGCGGGCAAACCCAGTTTCACAGCCATGCGGCGGCGGGAGGCGGAACATCCCATTGAGGAAGTGGGTCGTGACCTGCGAGCGATGTTCAGTTGGTTAAAATCGGAGTAGTGCGGGTGGTCGAGTCAGGAACCTCTATGACTGCTGCAACTCCTCCGGAATTTACCCAGGGCAGCACGGTTTACTTGAAGGATGACCATTGGGCCGACGAGGGGCCGTGGGTGATTTTGGATACTGAGGAAACGTCTCGCCACATGGTGCTGTGCCTGCGCCAGAAATATTACCCTCGTGATCTGTACCGGTCGGTCTGGCTACGCCGGGATATGCTCTCGCCCGAACCGTGGCCTCCCGAACCGCCTCGTCCGCGTCCCCCGGCCCCTGTAAAGAAACCTGCTCGTCCGAACTCATGAAGGCGCTGGCGCTAGCGGCCATCCGGTTCTATCAACGGTGGATTTCGCCCCTCAAGCCGCCCAGTTGTCGCTTCTACCCCACCTGTTCAGTTTACGCTTATACTGCGGTTGAACGGTTTGGAGTGTGGCAGGGAGGATGGTTGGCGATACGACGTTTGTTGCGTTGCCATCCCTTTGCCCAAGGTGGTTATGACCCAGTGCCAGAACGAGCCAAATCGAGGATGTGAGGATATGGATACCCAACCGACCCCTAGGGATTGTTCTGACTGTGGCACAGCGGTTTGTTTGCAGAACGTCTATAAGGTTTATCAGCGCAAAGCGGTCGTTCAGGATTTGAGCCTGGTCATTGCCCGGGGAGAAGTTTTCGGTTTACTCGGACCCAATGGGGCGGGCAAGTCCACAACGATTCGTATGATTACTACCCTGACCCGTCCCAGCGAAGGGGACATCTGGGTGGATGGTTGCAATGTGTACCGCCAGGGGCTAGAGGTGCGACGGCGCATTGGCGTGGTGCTGCAGCAGGTGAGCGTGGATGGAGATTTGACGGTCTGGGAGAACATGGAATTCCATGGCCGGTTGCATCACATTCCCAAGGCGGAACGGCGGCGGCGGATCAACTACTGGCTGGACTATGTGGAGTTAACGCCCCGGCGGGATGACCTAGCCAAGATTCTTTCGGGGGGGATGAAACGGCGGTTACAGATTGCCAGGGCGCTTTTACATCAACCCCGGATTTTGTTTCTGGACGAGCCAACGGTGGGCCTGGACCCGCAAACCCGGCGGCGGCTATGGGCGTTAATCCGGCAGTTGAATCAGGAGGGCATGACGATTGTGCTCACCAGCCACTACATGGAGGAAGTGGAATCCCTGTGTCACCGGGTAGGGATCATTGACGGCGGCAAGTTGATCGCCCAGGGGACAGTAGCGGAATTGCGCCAAAAACTCGGAGAAGCTCTGGTGGTCAAGCAAATAGGTGACCAGTGGGAGTACCGCTTTTTCCCCACTCTGGTTGAGGCTAATGCTTATCTGGATCAATTTGAAGACAAGACGGGATTGCTGGTGCGACCTTCTA
>JANWVM010000087.1 GCA_025056115.1 Gloeomargarita sp. SKYG116 | reverse complement strand
ACTATCCACACCGCCAGAGTAGGCTACCACCACCCGCTCCCAAGGCTCAAACCAGCGGTAGAGCGCCTCCAGATAGTTCTGGATGTCCAGTGACATAGATAACTAGACGTTTTTCCCTAATTTCCAATTTATAGATTTCCCTAGCGAGTAGGAGCGGCCTGTCTTATAAGGAAAGGAGTATGTCAACACCAAGTTTTTCTAAGGCGTGTGGAGACTACCACCGTTGCTACTGGATTCGCTACATAGCTCTCCGCTAGAGCCTCAATCTCCTCAGGGGTAATGACTGCTGCTAAGTGTTTCAAAAATATTAAATCTTGGTGAACGTAGAGCAATATAATTTCCTGTCTGCGATATAGTACCTCTACAGTTTATGTAAAAACCAAATCTATGTGCTCCAAGGAAGAAGCTCTGCAGCAACTTTGTGATTACGGTAGGGATGCTTATCGCCTCCTCCTGTTTACTCAAAAATTGCCTTTACTAGTGTACCTTGTTCTGAGATATATACCTGCTAGTGGGGATTTTTATAACACATTAAAACGGCAACAACTGGAACCCAAGTATGTTTGGTTAAAGGGGAGAATTATATCAATTATTGAAAAAGAGCCTTTTAATAATTATTTGACAATCTTAGATAAGGAACGGCGCAAACTATTTACCAGCAATTTCAACCCTTCTTTCCATTGGATTGAACACTTCGGTATTAGTCTTAGTATCGATCCTATGCAATATGACTCCTATTGGCAACAGGCTAAGTGGTATCAAGAGTATGGAGTTGGGCCTGAGCAAGATATTACGGCAGAGGACCTAATTGCCGAACCATACAGATGGTTAGGGATATATGCGAGACAATGCTTTGAAAGTGGCGTTTTGGAGTTTGGATGGAGTTCAGAATATGAATTAGATGAGAACGAGTTAAGAGAATTGAAGCTAATTGATGAAATTCTTATTGAAGCGCATAAATCAAGTGTAACTAATGCAAATAGAGATGTAGCCAATGATAACAACGAAGAAGCAAAAATAGCTCTATCAAAAGAGTTGCAAGCCCGGACAATGATAAAAGCAGAAGAGAGTCACCCCATAGACGAATTTTTTGATTTTCGCTTCAGAGAATTTCTCAATTCTGAACTAACTGACTTGATTGATACTAAGGTTAAAACCTATTGGAATGAACTGAAGCTTGCATACATTAACAAAATGCCTAACACAACTGCTATACTCAGCTTTTCAATTATTGACGCACTACTGAGAATTGGCCTCCTAGCTAAATATCCACATGGTAAAGGGAGTAAGCAGGCAGAAAACTCTGACAAGACCTATTCTATACTAAATGTATCATCCGAGTACCTTTTGGATAGAGCAGAAGATGAAGGCATTTATCCTGAAAAACATGCCAAATTAGTAGAGTTTGCACAGGCGAGTAGAAATTCTGTACATCTGCATTTGGATAGAGAGCTTTGCAGTAGGAATGACGCAGAAATTATCTATGCCTTGCTGAAGGAGATATGTGACAGAGTTAAAGAATTCATTAGAGAGCAAGCAAGGGCAGAATGAAAGTTAGCCTCAAAACTTGAGCTTTGAATGTGGCATAAACTATTTAATGATTTGACGAAAATACGGCCTTTTTCGGCCCTGGCGGAATCGTTCGCATACAATGCTTAGTCTGGCCCCAGTAGAATGAAAACGACTGCATCATGGCTCCGCGACTCAAGACATGACAAGATGTCTATGACTGCGGGTGAGCTGGTTCGCCACCGGTTCAGCGTTGACCAGTACCACCGCATGATTGCCGCTGGCATTTTTCAGACCAATGTCCGGCTCGAATTGATTCGCGGCGACATTGTGGTCATGTCTCCCATCAGTCCCCGTCGCGCGGCAGCCGTAGAACGAATCGCCTATTTCCTATTTGTTGATCAATCAATTTCAATTATGCGCTCTCGAAAAAAGCCGAGGCGTTAACTTGGCTTGGCCGCCATCCGGAAGCGATAGATACTTACACCAAGGCAATTAATCTGTTGCCAGAAGATGTTGATCCTTATCTGCGTCGGTAGTCCTGTTCTTGTAATGGTTAAAATAGGTATCGTTGGATTTGGGTGAAACCATGAGTACAATTACTTGCCCCCGTTGCCAGTCTCAAAAGATT
>JANWVM010000086.1 GCA_025056115.1 Gloeomargarita sp. SKYG116 | reverse complement strand
AAACGCCTTCCATCCCGATGAACCTCAGATGGGTGTTAATGTCTCAAATTCCTTATCCCGGTATGCGGGATTGAAACAATCAAGTCGACCTGCGGGCTGTGGGAATCGAGATGTCTCAAATTCCTTATCCCGGTATGCGGGATTGAAACTCCTGGATGATCAGGATGGAGAAGAAGTAGAACCATGTCTCAAATTCCTTATCCCGGTATGCGGGATTGAAACTCTTGCTGGGCTACTTCTGCGATAAAGCCATTCGCGTCTCAAATTCCTTATCCCGGTATGCGGGATTGAAACCGCTTGTGCGTCAACGTGGATGCCAGTGTTATGGGTCTCAAATTCCTTATCCCGGTATGCGGGATTGAAACCACGCAGCCCGACATTCCCAAGCTGCAAGCCGAAATGTCTCAAATTCCTTATCCCGGTATGCGGGATTGAAACGTGACCTTTTGCTGGTAGCTAATGGCTTTTTCCTGGTCTCAAATTCCTTATCCCGGTATGCGGGATTGAAACGTTCAATTTCTTCTACTAGGTTGCTTAATACAGTTTTAGTCTCAAATTCCTTATCCCGGTATGCGGGATTGAAACATTCAATATCTATCCCTGAATCATCAATAATTTTATTGTCTCAAATTCCTTATCCCGGTATGCGGGATTGAAACCTAACAAAATAATAATGGTATGTAATGACATTATGCGGTCTCAAATTCCTTATCCCGGTATGCGGGATTGAAACAGTCGTAGCCACCAGCATCCCTTTGGTGGCAATCAGTCTCAAATTCCTTATCCCGGTATGCGGGATTGAAACATGGAGAAGGCGAAACCAGCCCCCGTCGCGACTGGGTCTCAAATTCCTTATCCCGGTATGCGGGATTGAAACAGAGCGTGTGGAACGGCTTTATGACCAGATGCAGGAGTCTCAAATTCCTTATCCCGGTATGCGGGATTGAAACCCACAAGACAGTCACCCAGCCTCTCCTGCAAGAGCTGTCTCAAATTCCTTATCCCGGTATGCGGGATTGAAACAACACCACGAACCTGACTGGCGCGACCGCCGTGACAGGTCTCAAATTCCTTATCCCGGTATGCGGGATTGAAACCCAGCAAAGCTGACCCGATACCGGAAAGAAATCTGGAGTCTCAAATTCCTTATCCCGGTATGCGGGATTGAAACGGTGTTTGTAAACTCCTCATGTGACCGTAAACACTGTGTCTCAAATTCCTTATCCCGGTATGCGGGATTGAAACAAACTCAAAGTGCCCGCACTAACCAATTGGCTGCCAAGTCTCAAATTCCTTATCCCGGTATGCGGGATTGAAACATTTCAACCCAAAACCGCAACCCAATCGGCTTTTGCCGTCTCAAATTCCTTATCCCGGTATGCGGGATTGAAACTCTAAAGGAAGAGTAGGAGCAATGGGGGAGGGGGGTAGTCTCAAATTCCTTATCCCGGTATGCGGGATTGAAACGTCCAAATCCCAGCAAGCGGCATTAGCCAGTAGTGTGTCTCAAATTCCTTATCCCGGTATGCGGGATTGAAACATACCAGCTGCGCGGGTCTTCTTCAACTTTTGGTAAGGTCTCAAATTCCTTATCCCGGTATGCGGGATTGAAACAGCCGATTGTTGTTTGGGTTGAAGGTGAGAAGGTAGGTCTCAAATTCCTTATCCCGGTATGCGGGATTGAAACCGGCGGCCCGTCAGTGCGTGAGCACTGTGTATCCTGGGGTCTCAAATTCCTTATCCCGGTATGCGGGATTGAAACATCTGTTGCACGAGTTGAACCGGGGGAGAAAAGAATGTCTCAAATTCCTTATCCCGGTATGCGGGATTGAAACTCTCCTCGGGAATCGGTTCCGTGCGAATCCGGTCAGCGTCTCAAATTCCTTATCCCGGTATGCGGGATTGAAACACAGCGTTTAGTGGTGCGCCAGGCCGCCAGGAGCTAAGTCTCAAATTCCTTATCCCGGTATGCGGGATTGAAACATTTGCCGCCGCCACGGTTGCTGGGCAAGACAAGAGTGTCTCAAATTCCTTATCCCGGTATGCGGGATTGAAACGGTTCGATCCTGGTCAGCGGGCACCGGACGAAACAGAAGTCTCAAATTCCTTATCCCGGTATGCGGGATTGAAACAGCATTTTTAGGGTTAACAAACTGTTGATTTAACCAGTC
>JANWVM010000085.1 GCA_025056115.1 Gloeomargarita sp. SKYG116 | reverse complement strand
AGACTGGTTAAATCAACAGTTTGTTAACCCTAAAAATGCTGTTTCAATCCCGCATACCGGGATAAGGAATTTGAGACTGAGAGAGTTGCGGCCTTTCCAACCAAGGCCAACTGGTTTCAATCCCGCATACCGGGATAAGGAATTTGAGACAAATGCTTCAGTTTTGCGCCAGCGCGGAAGATGTAAGTTTCAATCCCGCATACCGGGATAAGGAATTTGAGACTCCCGTTCCTCGTTATATCCCTCCCAGTCAATCTCAGGATGTTTCAATCCCGCATACCGGGATAAGGAATTTGAGACTCGAGAGTAAGAATAGGGGTAGATATTTACACCGATGTTTCAATCCCGCATACCGGGATAAGGAATTTGAGACATATACAGATAGACAATGCCGCCAGAAAGGGTTTAAGGTTTCAATCCCGCATACCGGGATAAGGAATTTGAGACCTTTCATGTCAGGGCGACCAAACACACTATTGACAGCGGTTTCAATCCCGCATACCGGGATAAGGAATTTGAGACCGTGACACGGATGCAGCAGTTCCGTCGCCACGAGTATGTTTCAATCCCGCATACCGGGATAAGGAATTTGAGACTTGCATAACCAATACCGCCTGGAACGTGTGCGGCAAGTTTCAATCCCGCATACCGGGATAAGGAATTTGAGACATTGCTTCTGCCGCTTCTCTATACCCAGATATAATGTGTTTCAATCCCGCATACCGGGATAAGGAATTTGAGACCTTTGTATGTCGTCATTACTTGTACATGGATGGGGTGTTTCAATCCCGCATACCGGGATAAGGAATTTGAGACAATTGAACAAATTCTCAGCAGTTTATCAGATTCTAGTTTCAATCCCGCATACCGGGATAAGGAATTTGAGACGTGCGAAATATAACTATGAAACTGCTAACTTGCAGTGTTTCAATCCCGCATACCGGGATAAGGAATTTGAGACAAGCAAAGTAAACGATGGATTAAGACAGCTTGAAGAAGTTTCAATCCCGCATACCGGGATAAGGAATTTGAGACGCTTTGGCTAGATTCAACTATCACTTGTGCTAGTGGTTTCAATCCCGCATACCGGGATAAGGAATTTGAGACTTCAACGCCACTCTATAACAGTCATTTTCTTTCGTCTCGGTTTCAATCCCGCATACCGGGATAAGGAATTTGAGACTTATGATCACGTAAAAGAGGGCTGGGTTCGTTGTCCCCGTTTCAATCCCGCATACCGGGATAAGGAATTTGAGACCTTGTCTGGTTTACCGCTTTGGATGTTTAGCGACCGTTTCAATCCCGCATACCGGGATAAGGAATTTGAGACGTCTCGCGACCTCGAGGACAAGGACAATGAGCAGCAATGAGCGTTTCAATCCCGCATACCGGGATAAGGAATTTGAGACCTCTCTTTCTCACTTGACGCTAGACGGTAGTGAAACGTTTCAATCCCGCATACCGGGATAAGGAATTTGAGACAAAATTCCGGAAATTCCGGGCTGAACCTGATGACTAGTTTCAATCCCGCATACCGGGATAAGGAATTTGAGACCCAAATAGTGTTCTTTCTCTAATTCAATCGAAAAACGGTTTCAATCCCGCATACCGGGATAAGGAATTTGAGACATTTATTATCGGTAGCACCTTTTAAATCTTCGGTAGGTTTCAATCCCGCATACCGGGATAAGGAATTTGAGACTTACGTTGTAACATAGTTGATAGTTTTTCCTTCAAATGTTTCAATCCCGCATACCGGGATAAGGAATTTGAGACAGTGACAGGCAGCGACAGACAAAGACTGGCAGTGACAGTTTCAATCCCGCATACCGGGATAAGGAATTTGAGACCCTACGCCGTGGACGTGGAAGTATCGGCCCTGACGGGTTTCAATCCCGCATACCGGGATAAGGAATTTGAGACCAAAGCTAGCGACGATTTGCTAGAAAGAGGATCGAGTGTTTCAATCCCGCATACCGGGATAAGGAATTTGAGACCCTGTACAAAATCGAGATGCGTTTCTATGGCTACAGCGTTTCAATCCCGCATACCGGGATAAGGAATTTGAGACTTTCCTTAGCTGTTTCTGGGTCTAAGCTGTCTTTCAGTTTCAATCCCGCATACCGGGATAAGGAATTTGAGACTCCGCGCCTGGAAAGGCCCGTCAACCGGGATGTCTGGCG
>JANWVM010000084.1 GCA_025056115.1 Gloeomargarita sp. SKYG116 | reverse complement strand
GCAAAGCACTCTTGGCATCTATTCCAGGTCTTGGTAGCAGATGCAGATTAAAAGATGTTCCAGCCTTAATCGCCTTACGTTCAGGATTGCTTCTGTCCGAACGAGCAGCAAAAAAAAGATAAGCAATTCCAGGATTCCGGGGGTTGTTTTGACTGTCTAGCTCTACCAATTGAGAGTAGCCTATTGTTTCAAGCGGGTTCCGGTGCTTGAGCTGAATAGATATCGGTGATGCTCCCGTATCTGTACTCCCAAAAACCTGAGCTTCCATCTGGCGAAGTTTTTCTATGCCACTTGCACTGTCACCTGTTGAACTACCCGCTAGCGCTCGCAACCAAAAGCGCAAGGCTCCCCGCACGGATGCAGCTCTCAATTCCGGTTTGCCACGTGGGTCAGCACCACCCAGGAAAAGGGGTGTAACAGTCTCTAATTGCACTTGGAGACATGTGCTAACCATTCGAAACTGCTCTGCTCAGTTAGCCTTGCTGTGAATCTTAAAACAGGTTTTAGCTGAGAGCAGATACTTTAACAAAATTTTCGGCTTCAGTGGGCCCGTAGTGGGAGTGCTTGATGGACAAATACCCCCGCATGTTGAGTATCAAACTTGACCATCTCGCTCTAATCCCGCATACCGGGATAAGGAATTTGAGACTTGCAGTCAGGTAGATAGGAGAAAAACACATGAATCGTTTCAATCCCGCATACCGGAATAAGGAATTTGAGACGCCAAATGTGACGTTCTAGTAAACCCAACCCAGATAGTTTCAATCCCGCATACCGGGATAAGGAATTTGAGACCGTTTCGTTTTTGCGGGGGATTTAGAGAGAGAGATGGTTTCAATCCCGCATACCGGGATAAGGAATTTGAGACGAAGCGATTCCAAAGCCCCGTGTTGGAGAGTTCTAAAAGTTTCAATCCCGCATACCGGGATAAGGAATTTGAGACCCGCTGACTATTAAGGCGGGCGCAGCAATCAAGAAAGTTTCAATCCCGCATACCGGGATAAGGAATTTGAGACGCCAATGCCATTGTGGCCGATCTTGCCCCGCAAGGGGGTTTCAATCCCGCATACCGGGATAAGGAATTTGAGACTCGGTGTTAAAGACCAAAGGTAGGTGGCAAGACCAGTTTCAATCCCGCATACCGGGATAAGGAATTTGAGACCAGGTCGCCAGTACCAACACCGGGTGTGTCCCATAGGGTTTCAATCCCGCATACCGGGATAAGGAATTTGAGACCTCCCTGGCAGGGCAAACTGCTCCAGAGATAAACCGCTGTTTCAATCCCGCATACCGGGATAAGGAATTTGAGACTGCTGGAGGAGGTGACATGAAAGCATCTGACCTGTACGTTTCAATCCCGCATACCGGGATAAGGAATTTGAGACAGTAGTGCAGCATTTTGTAGGAGCCTACGATGAACGACGTTTCAATCCCGCATACCGGGATAAGGAATTTGAGACTATCTGCCGACGGACTGCCCCATTAGTCGAGATGGCATGTTTCAATCCCGCATACCGGGATAAGGAATTTGAGACCTTACACTTCTCTCACGACGTTTATAGGAGGACACAAGTTTCAATCCCGCATACCGGGATAAGGAATTTGAGACAAATAGATGCGAACGGTCGCACCATTAAGATTGGTGGTTTCAATCCCGCATACCGGGATAAGGAATTTGAGACCCTCTTACACCAAAATTTACCGCCGTGTCAAACTGGACGGTTTCAATCCCGCATACCGGGATAAGGAATTTGAGACTTATGAGACACCATTGGGGGTACTGCCGGGGGTGACAGTTTCAATCCCGCATACCGGGATAAGGAATTTGAGACACCCAAATCCCCCTGCTGGGCCTCCTGGCAGTAAGCCTGTTTCAATCCCGCATACCGGGATAAGGAATTTGAGACCTTTACTTCACTCACAACTGGCTCCGGCACTCGCAAGTTTCAATCCCGCATACCGGGATAAGGAATTTGAGACTTCGGCAACCGATAAACCAGGTAGCGGATGATACCGTTTCAATCCCGCATACCGGGATAAGGAATTTGAGACACCACCCAGTGCGGGACGCGGTCGGGGCCGATGGGTGTTTCAATCCCGCATACCGGGATAAGGAATTTGAGACCACTGTCATCCCCTCAATACCTGGAAGTCTTGCAAGTTTCAATCCCGCATACCGGGATAAGGAATTTGAGACTCTGCGCCTGGA
>JANWVM010000083.1 GCA_025056115.1 Gloeomargarita sp. SKYG116 | reverse complement strand
TTTGTGCTGGTGTCTTCGTTGTGCGTCTCTCAGTTTCTCCATCCCCTAAACTTGTTTTGGTTCATCTTGTATTGGAAGAAGCAGGCGGAGCTGTATTTACAAAACAGCGGGTTGACTTACACCATTCTGCGACCGGGGGGCTTATTGAATGACAACATTCCCGGAGGATTGGTGATCCAGGGGCCGGACACCTTGTTTGAGGGGCGGATTCCCCGGCAAAAAGTAGCGCAGGTGTGTGTCGAAGCACTTTATCAACCAGCAGCCCGGAACGGCATTTTTGAAATCATTACCCGCCCTGAGCAGCCAGAATCGCCGCCGGAGTCCTGGTTTTCACAGGTTGCCGTTACGAGCCACCAGTAGGAAGATCACCGCCGGTCCTGCGAGAATGACCAGCGCAATCAAAAACAACTGCACCAGGGTTTCCCAGTTCTCCAGCAGTGCAGACATGGACTCCCTCCCAGACGAACACCCAGTCATTTTAGGAGAAGCGGGTTACAGCCGGATCAAACGCTACAAAATGTTATAAAAAGGGTGGGGGTGTGAGGGGTAATAATGCGACGCTGGCAGCGCTGGTTGACGTGGGGTGTCCTAGCTCTGCTCTTCCTGGTAGCGACGCAGGTGTGGGCATGGTGGCAACGACCAACAGCAACTATTCTGATTAGCCAACTATCGCCGTTACCCGCAGGACCCGGGTTGTGTCCGGAAGGTCTATCGAGGGCGAAGTCCTGGCCGCAGTACCAGCCCCCTGAGGAAACAGCATTCGTGCACCCTAGCAATTACGGTCAGCGGCATCAGTTGGATGTATGGGGACAACCGATCAGCTACCCGCCCCTGATTGTTCTCCATGAAACGGCTGGACCTGCCGATGCAGCGATTAGTCTGTTTCAAAAGGACCATACAGGCCGCGATGACTTGCAGGTGAGTTATCACGTGATTATCCGCTGTGATGGAACGGTTGTGTATCTAGTGCCACCGGAAATGCGGGCTTACGGGGCAGCGCCATCCTCGTTTCGGGGCGAAGCAGTGAAAACGAATCCCAAAGGTGTCTTTTCGGTCAATAATTTTGCCTATCACATTTCGTTGGAATCGCCTGAGGATGGCTACTACCGCCCGCCGCCGCAATCACAACCGTCTCAGACTCCAAAACCAGATATGGTGACGACCACCAAAGCAGCACCCGCGCCTAGTTCACCGCCACCCACAAACCCCCTTTTCCACAGTGGCTACACCGATGCTCAGTATCAATCCCTGGCGTGGTTGATTGCCAAAACCTGTGTGCCCTGGGAACGCATCACCACCCACAAAGCCGTGGATACATCCGGCTCACGTTCTGACCCCCGCAGTTTCGATTGGCAAAAATTTCGGCGCTACCTGAACCAGTATCCCCGTCGCCGGGAAATTTTCTTCGGATTTCATAATGAATAGGCTGTCATGGCTGAAACGCTCTAGTCATATACCTCGTTTGACATGCTCTGGTTGTCATGGCGCAGGTATTCATGAATCCTATCCACAACTTCGTCAGATGTCTGGACTACTTGGACAAGGGGAGATAAATGCTGAAAAAAAGTCTGCGCCACCAGGGGCATCTCTAGCATTATGACCGGTTTACCGAATTTAATTGCGAGAGCCAGCTCGGAGGTGGTACCAGCGCCCCACCCACAACCAACCACCACCTGGCTAGCAAGGACATTGATGACATTGCGGGCCTGCCCTAAACCTGTGGGAATCACAATGTCCAGTTCCGGAATTGCGGCTGTAGCTGTTGCTTCGGGCAGAATGCCAATGGTGAGTCCCCCAGCCTGTTGAGCGCCTACTGTTGCTGCCCGCATAACACCCACATTCCGGCCACCGGTCAATAGTACCCAGCCAGCGCGAGCAATTTTTTCCCCTAACGCCCTAGCGACAACACAAACCTCAGGGGTGGCTCCTTCCCCTGGTCCCATGACCCCGACAATAACCCTACGGCTCAATTTCCTGCTTCATCCGTGCAAGGGCCTGCTCCATCTGGTCAAACATCTGTTGGGGCGTTAGGCCAAACCGATCTAAGAAGGTTTCCAACTGCTTGTAGGTCAGCTTGGCCATAAAGTCATCGGATAGCTCCACCCGCTTCACAAAAATCCGGTACCGCTCCAGCAGGTTTTCCATCTGTTCAATGTACAGCCGCTTGCCCTCCCGGTCAAATTTACCGTAGTTGCTGCCCAATTGCAGCAGGTTTTGATAGTCCTGGAAAATCTGCCGGGCTTCTGACTGCACAATTTCCGAATCGAAAAAGCTCATACGTGCCAACCTGCCATAACGCCGTCCTCTTCCACCTTAGCGCCTGGCAACCGCCGGCTGGGGTGGGGAAATCCGCCATCCTCCGTCGTGTATAACGTTTTTTTACAAGCCCTATAGACAAACTCCCTAAAAATTCTGTATCATTAGATACAGAAAGGGTAAGAGGTTTTTCCAGCAACCACACCAATCGCGTCAGACGGAGGGACAGGAACGATGGATACACAACAACGGGCACGGTTACTGATGATGCAGCGCACAGCTCAGATT
>JANWVM010000082.1 GCA_025056115.1 Gloeomargarita sp. SKYG116 | reverse complement strand
TGGCAGCGACAACCCGCGATGGGGGGGATTTGGCGGCTCAAGGGATTCTCACGACAGATTTGGTTCCCAAGACGATTGCCCTGGAGAGTACGGAGTTAACTGTGCCCCTGCGCGTCGGCGGCATCGCCAAAGGGTCGGGGATGATTCACCCGAATATGGCAACGCTGCTGGCCTTTATGACCTGCGACGCCCCAGTGGATAGCCATTTCTGGCGGCAAGTGGTGCAACAGGCAGTGGACGTGAGTTTTAACCAGATCACCGTGGACGGGGACACCAGTACCAATGACATGGTGCTGGCCCTGGCCAATGGCGCCGCTGGCGGAACACCCATTCACGCCGACCATCCCGCTGCCCCCACCTTGGCTGCGATGGTGACGGAAGTGTGTACGGAATTGGCGAAAAAAGTGGCACGGGATGGGGAAGGTGCAACTTGTCTCATCGAAGTACGGGTGCAGGGAACCGCCAGCGACAGGGATGCGCGACACATCGCCCGCACGATTGCCGGTTCGTTGCTGGTGAAGGCGGCGGTGTTTGGCCGGGACCCCAACTGGGGACGAATTGCCGCCGCTGCCGGTCGCGCCGGTGTGCCCTTCCACCCCGAGGACCTGGCCATTGACCTGGGAACCATTCCCCTGATGCGTCAGGGTCAACCACTGGCCTTTGACCGGGACGCTGCTAAAGCTTATTTGCACAGTGACCCAGTGGTGATCAGCGTGCGGGTGGGTGATGGGCCAGGTCAGGGTTGCGCCTGGGGCTGTGACCTGAGCTATGACTACGTGCGCATCAACGCCGAATACACCACCTAGCTCACCAGCACCTCACCCCGCTCCAGGGCCAACAGCAACCCTTCGCAGGCGTCCATCAGCAAATCCAGCACCCGTTCAAAACCCTCTGGGCCACCGTAGTAGGGGTCGGGCACTTCGCGGGCTTGGTAGATGCGGCAAAACTCGCACATCATGCGCACCTTGTCCCGGTAACGGCGCTGCGAATCCAAAGCCAGCACGTCCCAGTAATTCTCCCGGTCCATGGTCAAGATCAGGTGAAATCGCTCAAAATCCGCCGGTTCAAATTGTCGCGCCCGTCCGGTCAACACAATCCCGCGTTTGCGCGCCGCCGCCTGCATCCGGGCATCCGGGGGACTCCCCACGTGATAGCCAATCGTGCCTGCCGAATCGCACACATAGCGTTCTTGCAACCCCCGTTGTTGCAGGAGATGATTCATCACCCCTTCGGCAGCCGGCGAACGACAGATATTGCCCATGCAGACAAACAACAACTTGGTCGGGGATGCCGCCATCGCCCTCTCCCATACACGCACTCTCAATGTAACAAAAACCGCCCCCATTTCCGGTTGACCCCCAAACCCGCTAAACTGAGCATTGGTTCATCAAAAATGCGTGCGAAAATATGGCGGCAGACATGTACATTGGCCAGCGCGTGCGGGTCTGTTGTTTGAAAGACCGGGTTGGTCCTGAGGTGAGCAAAAAACTCGGTCAAGTGGGTGTGGTGACCGACCTGCGCGTGGTGGACGGCAAGGGCATTGGCCTCGTGGTGCGATTTAATGACCAAAGCCAGACCTGGTTTTTCCCAGAAGAACTAGAACCCGTCTTTTCATGACCCGCATCCTTACCTGGCTGGGGCAGGCTGGTCGGCGGGCCACAGTGGTTGCAACCGTCGCGCGGTGGTTTGCCCAGCGCCAACGCCGTGTCTTAGTGGTGACCCATTGCCCCAATACAGCGCTGGAGGCGGAATTCGGCGGCACTTTGACGGCAGAACCCCAGGATGTTGGTGCCGGCATCCAAGCAGTGCAGTTGCAGTCGGTGCATCTGCTGGAACAACTCTGGGAGGAACTCAAGGCGCTGGAAGCCCGCTACGTCCGGTCGCCCTTTTTCCGGGATGTCTATGGCCAGGAATTGGGTGTGCTGCCGGGTCTGGATAGCCTGTTGACCCTGAACGCCCTGCGCCTTTACTGGCAAAGCCGTCAGTATGATGTAATCCTGTACGACGGCGCCAGCGACCGGGAAACCCTGCGGATGATGGGCGTGCCCAACCTGACCGAATGGTACTACCGGCGATTTACCGATGTGTTAGCCGCTTCCGAGTTCAGCCGCAATGTAGCGCCGTTGCTTGGCCCCCTGGTGAGTGCGGTGTTCACCGGCGGGTGGGAGCAACAATCCCTGGACCAGCCGCGGCAACTGCTGGAGGAGTTACTGCGCCAGGGACAGGCGATGGTGCATGACCCCAAGACCCTGACGGCCTACTTGGTGACCACGGAACACCCCACCGATGTGGAAAACGCCCGCTGGTACTGGGGGAGCGCCCAACAGGTGGATGTGCGGGTGCAAGGGGTGCTGGTCAGTCAAGGGGATGGCAAAACCCTGGCCGAGCGATTTGCCCCTTTACCGGTGAGAACGTTGACAGATAGCCTCGATTTTGACCAGGTGGTGGACGTGCCGGCGCCCCTAGAAATGGATGAAGAAGCCAAACAAATTCGGTTGTTTTTGCCAGGTTTTCGGAAATCCCAGGTTAAACTGACGCAGTATGGTCCAGGGTTGACGGTGGAAGCAGGCGACCAGCGGCGTAATATTATGTTACCGGTGGCGTGGCAAGGGCGCAGTATCACATCCGCCCGTTTTCAGGAGCCCTATCTAACCATCACATTCTAGCTGGGGGTGCCATGGGGGACGCAGAGCAACGGCCAACCGACCACCCAGATAAAACCCAGGCTGAACCTGCTGTTGTGTCCCAACGGGTCTGGCGTAACGCCCCCCGTCCCCAAAAATGGAA
>JANWVM010000081.1 GCA_025056115.1 Gloeomargarita sp. SKYG116 | reverse complement strand
GTTTCAATCCCGCATACCGGGATAAGGAATTTGAGACATTAACACCCATCTGAGGTTCATCGGGATGGAAGGCGTTTCAATCCCGCATACCGGGATAAGGAATTTGAGACCTTTTTACAAAAGATTGCCCGCACCTTTGATGGGCGCGTTTCAATCCCGCATACCGGGATAAGGAATTTGAGACCACCGACCAATCGCCATTGCAGATGGGTGGAAGAGGTTTCAATCCCGCATACCGGGATAAGGAATTTGAGACCGCTTGACCAGCTTTTCAGGGGGTGGATGAAAGAAAGTTTCAATCCCGCATACCGGGATAAGGAATTTGAGACTCTAGTTTTTGATCTAGATATACATATTCTCTTTGATGTTTCAATCCCGCATACCGGGATAAGGAATTTGAGACAACAAGGCGCTATCAGGATGGTCAGAACGTAGAAAGTTTCAATCCCGCATACCGGGATAAGGAATTTGAGACTCCGCTGGAGCGACTCAGGAGCCGCCGCAACGCGAGTTTCAATCCCGCATACCGGGATAAGGAATTTGAGACGCCGTGGTAGTCTCCTGTTCTGGTTTAATCAAGCCGTTTCAATCCCGCATACCGGGATAAGGAATTTGAGACCTGTTAGCCATCGCCAAGGGCCGGCAATGGCCAGAAAGCGTTTCAATCCCGCATACCGGGATAAGGAATTTGAGACTCCTTGCTGAACACAAAGTGAATCTCTAGCTGGCGAGTTTCAATCCCGCATACCGGGATAAGGAATTTGAGACCCAGCTTTTGCGCCAGTTCTAATACTCGTGGCGAAGGGTTTCAATCCCGCATACCGGGATAAGGAATTTGAGACGCTGCTGCGGACCCGGTGAGTCGCACCAGGGCCGGGGTTTCAATCCCGCATACCGGGATAAGGAATTTGAGACACCTGCACATTTCACAAAATTTCACAACCTTTCAGGTTTCAATCCCGCATACCGGGATAAGGAATTTGAGACCTTCGTCCAGGGCCAGCTCCACCAGCAGGCGGGCCAGTTTCAATCCCGCATACCGGGATAAGGAATTTGAGACTCAGGAAGGGAAATCACGCTATTGCGTTTGAGCCGCAGTTTCAATCCCGCATACCGGGATAAGGAATTTGAGACTTCTTGATAAAGACTGTAAGTTGCCTGAAATTAAAGTTTCAATCCCGCATACCGGGATAAGGAATTTGAGACGATCAGTTCGAGTTCACACTCAGCGACTACCACCCCAGTTTCAATCCCGCATACCGGGATAAGGAATTTGAGACGCGTAGTAAACAACCTGCTGGGGACGCTTGGGCTTGTTTCAATCCCGCATACCGGGATAAGGAATTTGAGACGTGTAATTGTCCGCGACGACAAAGACAGTGCAAGAGTTTCAATCCCGCATACCGGGATAAGGAATTTGAGACATCATCCGCATCTCGAAATCATCAAGCGCACGAATGTTTCAATCCCGCATACCGGGATAAGGAATTTGAGACCTGCTGGAACAGCGCGACAAGATGCTGGTATTCCCGGTTTCAATCCCGCATACCGGGATAAGGAATTTGAGACAGCGAACAACATCGAGAAACAGCGACCAGCAGCGAACGTTTCAATCCCGCATACCGGGATAAGGAATTTGAGACTGCTAACTGCACGTCGGGTAGCCCTTCCTCCACCGGGTTTCAATCCCGCATACCGGGATAAGGAATTTGAGACGGCCGTCAATGCCAAGCACCGGTGGGTGATGGCTTATGTTTCAATCCCGCATACCGGGATAAGGAATTTGAGACTACAGGTATCAGTATTATCAGATGCTTTGTCAGAAAAGTTTCAATCCCGCATACCGGGATAAGGAATTTGAGACCGTCAAATCTCACTGCAGCAGTAGCGTAAGGGCTACGTTTCAATCCCGCATACCGGGATAAGGAATTTGAGACGGGTCTTGGACAATCGGGCCATAGGGAATACGATAGTTTCAATCCCGCATACCGGGATAAGGAATTTGAGACAGCCCATCACCCGCACCCGCACCCGCACCCGTTTAAGTTTCAATCCCGCATACCGGGATAAGGAATTTGAGACCGTGAACCCCCTGGCCCACGCAGGGTTGCAACGGTTGTTTCAATCCCGCATACCGGGATAAGGAATTTGAGACCTGCAACCTTATCAATTTAGCTGTTGGAATGAAAATGTTTCAATCCCGCATACCGGGATAAGGAATTTGAGACGTGGAGAAGCTGTTGTGGCTGGACAATTATTGCTGCGTTTCAATCCCGCATACCGGGATAAGGAATTTGAGACTAATTCAGAAACTTTCGAGAATGGGGATATAATTTAGTTTCAATCCCGCATACCGGGATAAGGAATTTGAGACGAAAAACTCGTTTACTTCATTTCTAGTTTGCCTGTTGTTTCAATCCCGCATACCGGGATAAGGAATTTGAGACTGTGTGACGACCACACCGGAGCAGGGAGCAGTTCTGGCGTTTCAATCCCGCATACCGGGATAAGGAATTTGAGACGTTTATTGCTGCGCCGCGCGCGATCGCCCCCTGGGGTTTCAATCCCGCATACCGGGATAAGGAATTTGAGACCCGGCGGGTAGTAGGCAATAGGGATAGACGTCCCGGTTTCAATCCCGCATACCGGGATAAGGAATTTGAGACCCCGGCCACGATGCGATAGCGCACACCGTCTGGTGTGTTTCAATCCCGCATACCGGGATAAGGAATTTGAGACTCTCCAGCCCGCGCGCCTGCACGTCATCTTCCGACAGTTTCAATCCCGCATACCGGGATAAGGAATTTGAGACGCTTCTACAAACATCGGCAAGATTTGTTGCCAGGTGCGTT
>JANWVM010000080.1 GCA_025056115.1 Gloeomargarita sp. SKYG116 | reverse complement strand
CAGCTTTAGTTTCAGATTTGCTGGAGGAATTTCGCGCTCCGATTGTAGATTCACTCATGCTGTGGCTGGTCAATCGGGGAATCATGGACGCCGAGAAAGATTTTGAGTATCGCCAGGAAGGATGCTTTCTCAATGAATCGGGACGTAAAAAGTACCTGAAAGCCTTTATCAATCGTATGAACGGTCGCATCAAAACTGACGATGGTGAACAGGCGCGTTGGGATATTTTAACCCAGCAGGTTCGGCATTTTAAGGAATGTGTTTGTAATCCCCACCTTGAGTACACACCCTATCGGATTCGCTAGCCATGATGCTGTACGTGGTTTGTTACGATACTCCTTCCGATAAACGGCGGAAAAAAATTGCCGACCTGCTCGAAGGCTACGGCCAAAGAGTGCAGTACAGCGTTTTTGAGTGCGTTTTGTCTGCCCAAAAGTACCAGGAACTCAAGCGGCGATTACGTAAGCGGGTTAAAGAAGGCGAAGACTGCCTGCGATTTTACCCACTCTCTGGGCACACACTCTATCAAATTGAGATATGGGGTGGTCCCCCAGTTGCACAACCGCCCGACTCGGTGGTGGTCTGATTTGTAACGATTTGTGTATGCGAACGATTCCGCCAGAGCCGAAAAAGGCCGTATTTTCGTCGAATCGTTCGATGTGGCTCCCCGTCGGGGTTGCAGGCAATTTTTAGGGGTGTTGCAAAGTACAAAAGCAGTACAAATCTCGAATCGTTCGCAAATGGGTCTTGCAAGTCCCGTCCCATCTGGGTTTTAATGGAGACTGTCCCCACTCGCTGGGGAAATCTATAAATTGGAAACCTCCTGGTCTCCCTCTTCGGCAAATACCGAGAAGGAGTCCCCACTCGCTGGGGAAATCTATAAATTGGAAACATGTTTACCTCCTGAAACAACAACACCAAGCCCGACGTCCCCACTCGCTGGGGAAATCTATAAATTGGAAACTCGCCTTCCCGGTCGAGCTGCGTGCCCGCATTATTAGGTCCCCACTCGCTGGGGAAATCTATAAATTGGAAACAATTCACTCAGGGGTCGCCACTCCTTGGTCTCCCAGTCCCCACTCGCTGGGGAAATCTATAAATTGGAAACTTCGTTAAGCGGAAGCAGGCGGCCTCGGCCTCTTCCAGTCCCCACTCGCTGGGGAAATCTATAAATTGGAAACTGCACTAACCGGGTAAGGAAGTCGCCGAGAAGGAGGTCCCCACTCGCTGGGGAAATCTATAAATTGGAAACCATGGGGGTTTTTGTCAGGGCAATGTAGACAACCATATGTCCCCACTCGCTGGGGAAATCTATAAATTGGAAACAACTGCTGGCCATAGGCCGCCGTGAGCACCGTGCGGAGTCCCCACTCGCTGGGGAAATCTATAAATTGGAAACATCACGTTGCGGGACGGTTCGGTGAAGTGGCCGTCGTCCCCACTCGCTGGGGAAATCTATAAATTGGAAACGCTGAGTTGCTGTAAGAACACACCTGACAGCTATAGGTCCCCACTCGCTGGGGAAATCTATAAATTGGAAACCCACGTTTAGGGCAGGGGTAACCACCCCCGTTTCGCGTCCCCACTCGCTGGGGAAATCTATAAATTGGAAACTGCTGCTGGGTCGGGCGCCCATGCCCCACCTGTGCCGTCCCCACTCGCTGGGGAAATCTATAAATTGGAAACAAACGAACAGCACGATGTTCATGTTTTTACCTCCTGTCCCCACTCGCTGGGGAAATCTATAAATTGGAAACAGCTGGCCAAGCGGCTGTCCCAGCAATACGCCACCAGTCCCCACTCGCTGGGGAAATCTATAAATTGGAAACCGAACAAGCATATTGCTGCCGGTAGAGCAAACCGAACGGTCCCCACTCGCTGGGGAAATCTATAAATTGGAAACTAGTACAGGGGGCCATCCATGGGAATGCCCAGCCGCGTCCCCACTCGCTGGGGAAATCTATAAATTGGAAACTTGATCTCAATCCGCTCGACGACGGTTGCGCTAACGGTCCCCACTCGCTGGGGAAATCTATAAATTGGAAACTGCAATGTTTTGATCTGCTGTGCCGTGATGAGCGCTTGGTCCCCACTCGCTGGGGAAATCTATAAATTGGAAACACCTCTGGGTGTACGACACACCTGGAGGGTTCCTCTGTCCCCACTCGCTGGGGAAATCTATAAATTGGAAACGTCAACTACAAGCCCCAACCGCTGGGCCAAAACATCGGTCCCCACTCGCTGGGGAAATCTATAAATTGGAAACCTGGGATTAGCTTCAACCGCCCCGTGCGGCTGGTGCCGTCCCCACTCGCTGGGGAAATCTATAAATTGGAAACATTCAAGATAATCTCACTGGGCATCAAATTAGGATAGAGTCCCCACTCGCTGGGGAAATCTATAAATTGGAAACCTGCGGGATTTGGCGGCGGCCTAGGCAGTCTCTACCAAGTCCCCACTCGCTGGGGAAATCTATAAATTGGAAACCCCGCCCGTCTGCGGCCACCTGGTCCAGGTACCGCAGTCCCCACTCGCTGGGGAAATCTATAAATTGGAAACCCCGTCCGCCAGCTTGCCGTCGGCGGTCACGTGCAGGTCCCCACTCGCTGGGGAAATCTATAAATTGGAAACATTCCCGACCACGTGGAGGCAACTATCCGCTGCGACTCGGGTCCCCACTCGCTGGGGAAATCTATAAATTGGAAACCGGAAGATTTCGACCCTGACGCCGTCGCCCTGGAAGGTCCCCACTCGCTGGGGAAATCTATAAATTGGAAAATCATCAGTCGCCTGGCAGTGGAGAAGAGCAAGTTTGGTCCCCACTCGCTGGGGAAATCTATAAATTGGAAACTTGATAGGCTCTGCATGGGCCCGCACGCCTGGAGACGTGGGTCCCCACTCGCTGGGGAAATCTAAATCTATAAATTGGAAACGGCCCAGACCAACACCTAGGTAGTCTCAGGCCGTT
>JANWVM010000007.1 GCA_025056115.1 Gloeomargarita sp. SKYG116 | reverse complement strand
AAAATCTCGGCAAATTATACGGAAAGTGCAGTAGCAACCTGCTCGCCCATGGCTCGACAACCGACGCGCTGGGTGCCCTCGGTATAGATGTCGCCAGTACGATACCCCTGTTGCAGGACGCGGGACACGGCGGTTTCCAAGGCATCGGCGGCCTCCAGCTCGTTTAACCCGTAACGCAGGAGCATCGCGGCGCTCAGAATTTGTGCCAGGGGATTGGCGATGTCTCTACCGGCAATGTCCGGGGCGCTTCCATGCACAGGTTCAAAGACCCCTGGCCCGCTTTCACCCAAACTGGCTGACGGTAACATCCCGATGCTGCCGGTCAACATCGCCGCTTCGTCAGACAAAATATCGCCAAACAAGTTTTCGGTCACAATGACGTCAAACTGCTTAGGCCAGCGAATCAACTGCATCGCCGCATTGTCCACATATAAATGGGTGAGAGTCACGTCTGGATAGGCCTGGGCAAGTAAATTCATTCGTTGCCGCCACAATTGGGAAACTTCTAAAACGTTGGCTTTATCGACGGAGCAAAGTTGTTTCCGGCGTTTTTGCGCTGCGGCAAAGGCCACCCGCCCAATCCGGTCAATTTCACTCGCCCGGTAGGCCATCGTATTCACACCCCGCTGCTCGCCGGTTTCCGTGGTAAAAATGCCCTTGGGCTGCCCGAAATAAACGCCCCCCGTTAATTCCCGCACCACCAAAATATCCACACCGCTGACAATTTCTGGCTTCAAAGGGGAAGCATTCACCAGTTCCGGAAACACCTTAGCCGGGCGCAAATTGGCAAATAACCCCAACCCTGAGCGTAAGCCTAACAATGCCTGTTCTGGGCGCAAATGACTGGGCAATTCATCCCATTGGGGTCCCCCGACGGCACCCAGTAAAACTCCGTCACTGGAGCGGCATAGTTCCAGGGTTTCTGGGGGCAAGGGCTGGCCTGTCTGGTCAATCGCTGCACCGCCAATCAACGCCTCTTGAAACACAAAATCAATGCCAAACTTTTGCCCTAATTTCTCTAAAACAGTCAACGTCACGGCCATAATTTCTGGCCCAATGCCATCCCCTGGCAACACAGCGATTTGATAGCTACGACGGGTCATGCCCTCTCCCGCAACATCGGCACAGGGATTGTATCAGAAAACTAGCGATAATCTCGCACGCTGGGCCGGACGGCTTCGAACTGCAAGGGTTCCACGTGACGCACGGGTGCTTCGCCATCGCGCCACTCCCACAACGCCACATGGCAAAAGCGTTCATCGTCCCGCAACGGCTCGCCGTCGGGCGTCTGGTACTCCTCCCGAAAATGCGCTCCGCAGGATTCTTCCCGCAACAGGGCATCCCACACCATCACTTCCGCCAGTTCCAAATAATCCGCTACACGTCCTGCGTACTCCAGCGCTTGGTTCCAGCCCGTGAGCGTCCCTGGCACCCGCACCTCCTCCCAGAAACGCTTGCGCAGGTCCCGGATTTTCTCCAGCGCCGTCTTTAACCCTTGGGCCGAACGACTCATCCCCACCTGGTCCCACAGCAGCAGCCCCAATTCCCGGTGCACGCTCATGGCGGTCGTATGTCCCTGGACAGCGAGCAACGCTTCTAGCCGCTCTCGCACCTGCTGGTGGGCCTGGACAAATTCGGGAGTGTCGGTGGTCAGGGGGTCGGGCTTGAAACGAGCTAAGAAATGTCCCAGCGTATAGGGCAAGATGAAATACCCATCGGCCAACCCTTGCATCAACGCGCTGGCCCCCAACCGGTTGGCGCCGTGGTCCGAAAAATTGGCTTCCCCCAGCACAAATAACCCCGGAATCGTACTCATCAAGCCGTAGTCCACCCACAGGCCCCCCATCACGTAATGCACCGCTGGATAGATGCGCATGGGTGTCTCGTAGGGATTTTCGCCGGTGATGCGCTGGTACATGGTAAAGACATTGCCGTATTTGCGTTCGATTTCCGCGCGATTGTGGGCCAACTTGTCCTGAAAATCTAAGTACACTGAACGTCCGATGCCATAGCCCGCATCGCACATGCGCTTGATGGCCCGCGACCCAATGTCCCGTGGCACCAGGTTGCCGTAGCGGGGGTAGAGCCGCTCCAAAAAGTAATCCCGTTCTTCGGGGGGAATCGCGTGGGGCGGGCGGAGGTCGCCAGGGATTTTTGACACCCAGATGCGCCCGTCATTGCGCAGGCTTTCGCTCATCAGAGTTAACTTAGATTGGCCTTCCCCCGTCACTGGAATACAGGTGGGGTGAATTTGCACGAAACTGGGATTGGCCAGGTACGCCCCCCGCTTGTGACAGCGCCAGATTGCCGATGCGTTGCCACTCTTGGCATTGGTGGACAGGTAGTAGATGTTCCCGTAGCCGCCGGTAGCTAGCACCACCGCATGGCCCGCGTAGCGCTCCAGTTCCCCCGTCACCAGATTGCGCACGATAATGCCCCGCGCTTGGCCGCCGATGAGCACCAAATCCATCATTTCCCGGCGCGGCAAGAGCGTCACCGTGCCTCGCTGCACCTGGCGCAGCAACGCTCCATAAGCCCCCAAGAGCAACTGCTGACCCGTTTGCCCCCGCGCATAGAACGTGCGAGACACCTGAGTGCCCCCAAACGACCGGTTCGCTAGCAACCCGCCGTACTCCCGCGCAAATGGCACCCCTTGAGCCACGCAGTGGTCAATGATCTGGGTACTCACCTGGGCCAGGCGATAAACGTTGGCTTCCCGCGCGCGAAAATCGCCCCCCTTGATCGTGTCGTAGAACAAGCGCCAGACACTGTCCCCGTCATTTTGGTAATTTTTAGCAGCGTTAATACCCCCCTGAGCGGCGATGCTGTGGGCGCGTCGGGGCGTGTCTTGTAAACAAAACACCACCACGTTGTACCCCAATTCGCCCAACGTAGCTGCCGCCGAAGCCCCCGCCAGTCCAGTGCCCACCACCAAAATCGTGTATTTGCGGCGATTGGCCGGACTTACCAGGCGACAGTGGTTTTTGAATTCATCCCACTTGTGGGGCAAAGGGCCATTGGGGATAGGAATGCTGTGGGGAAACATCATCGCGATTGCAGATAAATGGCGATAGGAATGGGAGCATACCCCGCAACCAGCAGGAGCGCAACCAGGACGCTCAACCGGGGCAACCAAGGAGTTAGATTGGGATGACCGAAACCCAAGGATTGCAACCCGCTTCCTACGCCATGGGCTAGGTGCAAACCCAAGGGGATCAGGGCCAATTCATAAAAACCGACCCAGAACGGTGAGTGAAACAACTGGTACACCAGATGTTCCAAATTCCGTTCTGCTCCCTGAAAACGAAAATTCTGGAGATGCACGATGAGAAATAACAAAATCAGTGGCCCGGTGAACAACATCCAGCGGGAGGTCGACGAAACTAGCCAACGCCGGTGCTGGGGGCGGTGTTGGTAGCGCAGTGCTAGGGGGCGTTGATACAGGCGAATTAGGATGCTCAAGCCAATATGGATCAATAAAAGCAGCAACAAGAGAATTTCCACGCTATGAAACAACCACCGCCAACTGGTTAATGCCGCCGCTAGCTGGTTATATTTCCCCGGTACATCCAGCAGCAGCCAATTCCCCCCCAAATGAAACAGTAAAAAGCCCACCCAAAGTAGCCCTGACAAGGCGATTAGTCCCTTTTGGAGCAGGCGGTTGAACGGCACACTCACACTTAAATGAATCATCATCGCCCGGCTCCTGCGAGAATGGCCCGCCCGGTAGCGACGACCGTTAGCGCAAATGCTAGACCTACCACTCCCAGCCACCAACGGTAAGGAAATCCTTTTGGTCGTCGTCTGTGTCCCATAGTCCCACCCTAGCGTACCGAGCACCAGGGTCACACTCGTTTTAGAAGAATTTTGGCTTTGTCGCCTGTGCTACTGACCCTCTGACGTAGACTAAAATAATGGCTCAGCAATGAGGACGGGCGTTTGTTTGACTACGATTTAGTGATTATCGGTGCCGGTGTCGGCGGTCATGGGGCGGCTCTGCGGGCGGTAGAACTGGGCCTGAAAACAGCCATTGTGGAAGTGGCCGAAATGGGGGGCACCTGCGTCAACCGCGGCTGTATTCCATCCAAGGCGTTGCTGGCGGCGGCGGGACGGTTACGGCAATTGCAGGATGCCCAGACCCTAAAAGCGCTGGGGATTTCCGTATCCCAGGTGCAGGTCGACCGGGAAGGGATGGCCCAGCACGCTCAGCAAATCGTAACGAAAATTCGGGGGGATTTGACACGCTCGCTGGAACGGTTGGGCGTCACCATACTGCACGGCTGGGGAAAGGTGCTGGAACCGCAAAAGGTAAGCGTGACCCAAGGGGGGCAAGAGACGGTGGTGACCGCTCGGCATGTGTTGCTGGCTACCGGTTCCTACCCCTGGGTGCCGCCGGGGATTGAGATTGACCACGAAACGGTCTTCACCAGTGATGACGCGCTGCAACTGCGGTGGTTACCCCCGTGGATTGCCATCATCGGCAGCGGTTACATCGGGCTGGAATTTGCCGACATTTACACGGCGCTGGGGTGCGAAGTGACGATGATTGAAGCGCTCGACCGCCTGATGCCCACCTTTGACCCGGATATTGCCCGCCTGGCGCAACGGGTGCTACTGGAGGAGCGCGATGTGGACACCCGTGTGGGGATGCTGGCCCAAAAAATCACGCCGGGACGCCCAGTGGTGGTGGAACTGGCCGACGCCCAGACCAAAGAACTCAAAGAAGTCCTGGAAGTGGATGCAGCGCTAGTGGCGACAGGACGCTTGCCGGCTACAGACAATCTGGGCCTAGAAAACCTGGGCATCGAGCGCCACAAACGCGGTTTTATTCCGGTGAATGAACACTTTAATGTATTGAAAAATGGGGAGCCAATTCCCACCTTGTGGGCGATTGGGGATGCGATTGGGGCGATGATGCTGGCCCACGCGGCGGCAGCCCAAGGACGGGTGGCGGTGGAAAACATGGTCGGGGCCAGTAAAACGGTGAACTACCGGGCGATTCCCGCGGCGGCCTTTACCCATCCCGAAATCAGTTTCGTGGGCTTGACAGAACCGCAGGCGCAGGAATTAGGGGAAAGAGAACAATTCCCGGTCAAGGCGGTGCGCAGTTATTTCAAGGCCAATTCCAAAGCGATTGCCGAGGGGGAAGCGGAGGGGTTAGCGAAAGTGATTTACCGGCCCGATACGGGGGAACTGTTGGGGGTGCATGTGATTGGGCCACACGCGGCGGATTTGATCCAGGAAGCAGCGGCGGCCATTGCCACCCAAACGCCTGTGCATCAACTCGCAGACATTGTACATACCCATCCCACGCTCACCGAGGTGTTGGACGAAGCGTTTAAGCGGGCAAGTTTAGATGTCATGAAATCACGCCATCAACCATGACGCCGGTTCGTCGCAATGCGCCGTTTTCGCAACAGTTGGCTCGCTTGGGGTATCACTTGAACGACCCAGACGCCCGTGCCCAAAACATCCTGGAAGCGATTGTCTGGGCCAAGGAGGCCGAGGTGGAACGGCTGCGGGAACAGACGCCCCTACCGGAGTTACAAAAGCAAGTCTTGACCGCGCCCCCACCCCGTGATTTTTTAGCCGCGTTGCAATCTCCCCCCCATCCCGCGCTGATTGCCGAAGTGAAAAAGGCATCGCCCAGCAAAGGGGTGATTCGCCCTGATTTTGACCCAGTCGCCATTGCCCAAGCCTACGCCCGCGCTGGTGCTCGTTGTTTATCAGTGCTAACCGACCAGGAATTTTTCCAGGGTAGTTGGGAGTATTTGCGGCAAATTCGCCAGGTGGTTTCGCTGCCGTTGTTGTGCAAGGAATTTATCCTTTATCCCTACCAAATCTACCTGGCTCGGTGTCATGGGGCGGATGCTGTTTTACTGATTGCGGCCATCCTATCGGACCAGGATTTGCGGTATTTTTTGCGAATCGTTCAGGGGTTGGGGATGACGGCACTGGTGGAGGTGCATACGCTGGGGGAATTGGAGCGGGTGTTGCAAATTCCAGGGGTGCGTTTGGTAGGTATCAACAATCGCAATTTGCAGGACTTTCACACGGATTTGCAGGTGACCGAAACGCTATTGGCACAAAAATTAACTGCCCTGCAAGAGCGCGAGATAGTTATTGTGAGTGAATCGGGTATCCATACGCCAGCGGATGTTTTACGGGTCAAACACGCCGGCGCTCACGCCATTTTGGTGGGGGAATCTTTGATGAAACAACCGGATGTGGAACAGGCGGCGCGGCATTTGCTCACGGGGGTTGACGAGTCGTTAGAATAGAGCCGGTTTTTTCCCTACAGCCGTGCAGCAGGTTGAAGCACGATTGCGCCAGGTTTCCGACGACCTTTGGCAACAGTTGCAACGGGCGGAACGGGCATGGGCGGCCCTGCGCCAGGGACAGGCAATGCAAGCAATACCCGTGGGTGGCGCTGGCAAAGGCACTTGGCAAGTCGGACGTCCAGCGATTCAGGTCATGGAGACGGCCAATGCTGTCGGGCCGGTGGATTGGGACGTGGTAGTGGCCGGTGGCACGCTGGGGTTGTTGCTGGCGTGGGGTTTGCGGCGACGGGGGTATCGGGTGGCGCTGCTGGAACGGGGACCGGTGCAAGGACGACGCCAAGAGTGGAATATCTCGCGGGTGGAATTGCAGGTTTTAGTGGACTTGGAACTGCTCACCCCAGCCGAATTGACCCAGGTCATTGTCACGGAATATAACCCGGTGCGCATCGCGTTGCATCAGGTGGGAGAGTGGTGGACGCGGGATGTGCTGAATCTGGGGGTGCGACCGGATTTACTGCTGGAGATATGCAAACAAAAGTTTGCAGATAACGGGGGCTACATCGGTGAACATCAAGCTATTCAAGCGATTGAAATTGCCCCAGACGGAGTTAAAGTGATCACGGCCCAATCCCACTACACTGGCCGGTTGTTGATTGACATGATGGGGCATTTTTCCCCCTTGACCCAACTGGCACGACGGGGCGAAAAACCGGATGGCATTTGTCTCGTGGTTGGGGGATGCGCTCAAGGTTTTCCGGTCAGGGAATATGGCGACTTAATGGCCACAACTGCGCCTATCATTAACCATTGCCAGTATTTTTGGGAGGCGTTTCCGGCCCAGGATGGTCGCACGACGTATCTGTTTACCTATGTGGATTGCCATCCCCAGCGCCCGGCCTTAACCGATTTATTTGCCACTTATTTTGAGCAGTTGCCGGCCTATCAGGGGGTGGATTTAGAGCAATTAACCTGGCAACGGTTTGTGTTTGGGTTTTTCCCGAGTTATCGCCGCAGTCCCTTGGGGAGTCATTGGCCCCGTATCTTGCCGGTCGGCGATAGCAGTGGGATGCAGTCACCCTTAAGTTTTGGGGGATTTGGGACATTTTTGCGTCATCTGCGCCGGTTGGTCCAGGGCATTGCGGAGGCCTTGCAATGGGACGCGCTGGACCGCGATAGTTTGCGTTTATTGCAACCCTATCAACCCAATCTGTCGGTGACATGGCTGTTTCAACAGGTGATGCGGGTGCCGCTCGCTGCCGATATGGCCCCCAATGAAGTGAATGAAGTGTTGGGAACGGCATTCGGGGTGATGGCCGCAGCCGGCGATGCGGTGATGAAACCCTTTTTGCAAGATGTCATCCAGTTTTCAAGTTTGAGTCACATCCTGCTGGGAATGATGCGCCAAAATCCGGGTTTAATCCTGCGTGTGATGCAACGTTTGGGCATTGGTCCACTGGTGGATTGGACGGGGCATTACGGGATGCTGGCGCTCTATACCTTCTTGGCCCAGCACGCTCCTACCCATAAAGCAGAAAACTACTGGCAAGCGCGGCGACGAGAACAATATCGCTACGGTAGCGGGTTGGATTATCGAGAGACATAACCATGCCGGTCTATTACTACTGGGGGGACGATACGCATCAAATTCAGCGAGCAGTCCAGCGTTTGGTCCAGCAGGTAGTTGACCCGAACTGGCTGAGTTTTAACTACCAAAAAGTCACAGGCGATTCCCTAGAAGCGATAGAAAATGCGCTGGCGGAAAGTCGCACCTTGCCCTTTGGTGCCGGTGGCCGGTTGACCTGGATTACAGATGCGCCGCTGGGGAGTCAATGCCCTGACGAATTACTAGAACTTTTGCTAGACACAATTCCCCATTTACCCGATAGCTCCCATGTGCTCTTTACCAACGCCAACCCGTTACCTACTAAATCGCCCCTGGGCCAGTTGTTTCAAAGATACGGCGTGGTCAGAGAGTTCAACTCGATTCCCCCTTGGAAAACCGAGGAATTGGCCCAGATGGTGCGGGAAATGGCCGCAGAAATTCCGGTCGCGCTGAGCGAAGCCTCAGTGAATTACCTAGTCGCAGCAGTGGGCAACGACCGTTATCGCCTGGAGCAGGAGTTGCAGAAAATTGCCCTGTTGCGACCGGAGGACCCCCGTCCCTTGCAAGCGGCGGAAATTCAACCCCTGGTGCCCCCCACCACCCAAACCAGCCTGGCCCTGGCGCAAGCCATCCGGCAAGGTCACGTGGAGAAGGCGCTCCAGCTATGGCACGACCTACTGGCGATGGCGGAACCCCCGCTGCGGATCACGGCGACGCTGGTGAGTCAATTCCGCTTGTGGTTGTGGGTGAAGTTGTCCCAAATAGACCCGCACGTGACGCCGGAAAAAGTCGCCGCAATGACCAACTTGGGCAACCCCAAACGCTTGTATTTCTTGGTCAAAGAAGTGCAGGGTGTGCCGCTAGCGGCGTTGACGCAAACGCTAGAACTCCTGTGGCGGCTGGAGATGGGGATCAAGCAGGGCGCATCGCCGGCGGTTCTCGTGCCTGGCCTGATTATTTCCCTATGTCGCCTGTACAGTCGGGGGCGTTTACCGGCACAATAGAAGCAGTTCGACACGTGGAAACGCATCCTTGAGAGGAGGTTGGTTCGATGGCTGGTAGCACGGGAGAACGCCCCTTTGCGGACATTATCACCAGCGTCCGTTACTGGGTCATCCACAGCATTACGATTCCGGCGCTGTTTATCGCGGGTTGGTTGTTTGTCAGTACGGGCCTGGCCTACGATGTGTTCGGTACGCCGCGCCCCGATAGCTACTTCGCGCCTGCGCAGGAAAAACCGCCGGTCGTGACTCAACGCTATGAAGCACGGCAACAAATCGAAGCCTTTGAACAACAATTAGGAGCGAAGCAATGACGACCAATCGTCCGAATGAACCAGTCTCTTACCCTGTTTTCACCGTGCGGTGGTTGGCGGTACACACCTTGGCGATTCCCACGGTGTTTTTCTTGGGTGCCATCGCCGCGATGCAATTCATTCGTCGTTAGGGAGGTTTGACCATGACGGGTAAAAATCCCAATACCCAGCCCGTGGAGTTGAATCGGACATCCCTGTTTCTGGGGTTGTTGCTGATTTTTGTGCTGGCGATTCTGTTTTCTAGCTATTTCTTCAACTAATGGCAACCAAGGCTGTTGTTGGGAGGTGAGCAAAAATGAACATGTCTTCGGGCCGCATTCCCCTGTGGTTAGTCGGCACAGTAGTCGGGATTGGCGTGATTGCGCTGGTGGGGCTGTTTTTCTGGGGGTCTTACGTGGGCATCGGCTCATCCCTGTAGTTCCCTAAGCGCCCGCACTAACTGAGTGAGTTCGTCCTGGTCGGTGAGATAGTGGATAGACGCCCGTACACAATTGCCTGCAGCCACCGACCGCACGAGGATGTTTCGCTGTTCCAATTGCTGGGCGAGTGTTTCTGGTGGGATCGAAGCGTGACGGAAACTCACGAGGCCGCAACGGGGCGGTTCCGGCAACAGGCGGGTGAGGTGGGGAAGGTCGCCCAATTGCTGCCAGAGGTCTTGAGCCAGTTGCACCAGGCGCTCGTACCGTTGAACGGGAGTTCCCCAGGCATCGTGCAGCGCCAGACTAGCCCGTAACCCAGCCCCCAGTTCCCAAGCGGTCGTAGCAATCTCGTGGCGTTGACCATCGTCAGACCAGCACGGGCGTTGCTGCCGAAATCCCTGTAAACCCCGCCAGCCGCAATGGGTGGGTTGAATGACATCCCGATACTGCGAGTGAATGTACAGAACACCCAAACCCGCTGGGCCGCACAGCCATTTGTGCCCGGTAGCGGCATAGAAATCCACGCCCGTTAAATCCAACGGCAAAACCCCGAGCGATTGCGCCCCATCCACGAGCAAGCGAATGTCCCGTTGCTGACAGAACGCGGCAATGTCAGTTAAGGGAAGGACTTGTCCTGTATGCCAG
Source organism: Gloeomargarita sp. SKYG116 (assembly GCA_025056115.1). Lineage (GTDB taxonomy): Bacteria > Cyanobacteriota > Cyanobacteriia > Gloeomargaritales > Gloeomargaritaceae > Gloeomargarita. The sequence continues at coordinate 62,296 of JANWVM010000007.1, read as the reverse complement.
AGCACGTGACTGAGCACCAGCATCCGCGTGTGGGGTTGGACGTGTTGTTCTAAAACGGTGATGGGGTCGACGGTTGGGTCGCTCAGAGGACAGGTGCTCCAGGTCAAACCAAAGCGCTGGGCCAATTGGGCAACGGTCGCCACCACGCCGGGATGTTCCCCATCGCTCAGCAGGAGATGCTCACCCCCACGCCACGGCCATCCCCACAGCACAATCGCACAGCCCTGAGTAGTGGAACTGGTTAACGTGATGTCGGCAACGGCCACCTGCAAACACTGGGCAAACGCCTGGCGGGTCAGATGTTCTTGTTCTTCTACCCAGGTCAACGCCTGCCGGCTAAACGGCCCCTTGATTTGCCCCTGCTCATAGGCTGCCATCATAGCGGTGAGCGCCGGCGTCGGCAATGGCCCTTGCCCCCCAAAGTTGAGGTAGATTTTGTTGGCCAATGCCGGAAAATGCTGCCGTTGGGTGTGAATATCCATCTTCGCTAACCGTTTCTAGGCTGCGCCAACCGCCAGTCTATGCACCAGCTTAAACCGCTGATTCCCAGTAACAGAGGCGTTAACCAATCCCCGTAACGGACGTAGGGCGTCAAGTGGGTACGGCGGTAAATACGCGCCAAATGTACCACATTTGTACGGGGCGGCGCTTGCCAAACGATGCGACCACGGGGGCTAATGACGCCAGAAATGCCGGTATTCGTGGCCCGCGCCAGCCAACGGTCGGTCTCAATCGCGCGCAAGACATCCTGAGCCTGGTGTTGGCGCATCATGCGGGGGGGATAGGGGTCGTTGTTGGCCGCTGTGAGAATCCATTCGCCCCCCCGGCGCGCTTGTTCCCGAAACACCGGCGCAAACGCTGAGTCGTAACAAATACCGGCTATCACGGGACCCATCCTGGTCTGGACGGATTGGGACAAGGGACCAGGGGTTTGGGATTCTGGTAATGCAGAGATTCGTCGCACCCACGGCCCTAGCCAGCGTTCCCCCGGGATAAATTCCCCCAGCGGCACCATCTTTACTTTGTCGTAGCGCCCGACAACCCGCCCGTGCCCGTCCAAAACAAACAAGCTGTTGGTCAAGCCTCCCTGGCGTCGCCCGTAGGCTCCTAGCACCAGGGGAATACGCCAGCGTTGCACCAGCCCTGCCAAGGCATGATTGGGGGAAAACTCCCGTCCTAGTGCCCCTTCCGGCGTGAGCACCATATCCGCTCCCCGTTGCGCCAAGGTGGTGTAGCCGGCCTGTAACCGTTCCAGCATCTGCACCTGCCCCTGGGGCCTAAACCGCACGGGGTTGGGGACGTTGGGTTGAACAATGCCCACGGTGAGCGACGCCAAAACCCCTTCCGGCGGGGCCGTTACCTGCAAGAACCACCCCAGGCTTTGTCCCAGGCCAAACAACCCCAGCGCCAAGGGTAAAACGATTGGCAGTGGATAGCGAATCGCCAACGCCAGCACCCCATTGACCAGCAACAGCCAGGCCACCGGCGTGACCGGCCCAGACAGTTGTCCCAAGTGCAAAAACGTGGGATTGCCAGGACTTTGGGTGAGCGCCAGCGTACTCCACCACAGGCAGGTGCGAGTGGCTAGCGTTTCTCCCCCACACCACAGGGCAAGGCCAACCCATAAACGCACCCAGGGTTGTATCACCCGGCTAGTGAGTCCCGCCCAGAGACCAACGCCCACAGCGCCCCATAGCGTCACAAACAGCCAGATGGCCAGGGCAATGACCAAACTCAGGCTCCAGGGAATGCCCAGCCACGTCAGGGGATGCAGGTGCACCAGCCAGGACAAGGCCGCGCCGTGGTAAGCCGCACCCCAGAGCATCCCCCATTTCCAGGCGTCTCGTCGTTCCGTCACCCACCACAGGAGCACCAGTCCCACCCAAGCCAAGGGCCAAGCCCAGGTTTCCCCCAGACTTCCACCCAGCGCCAGTCCCGATAGCCCCACAAGCAGGGGAGATAATCGCTGTTTTGCCATGGCCAACGGCTTCCTATTCAAGCACAGCCGTCTGCGGGTTGACATCCCCGCCGAACCTGTTTATTGTAAAGGTGTCAGGCTGGCCGAACTATTCGCTCCCAGGGGTAAGGTTTGCTGCAGCTTGATTTGGACAGATACGAGACTGGCTTACCCCAAGGCTATTCCCACAGGTATTTGCCTACCATTGCAAGCTGAGGAGTGGAACGATGCGACACACACTACCGAGTTTGGGTTTGATACTCACGCTTTGGACAACGCCGGTTTTCGCGCAGTTGGGTACGCAATTACCCCCGCCGGCGGATTGGCAGCAACGTCAGCAGCGGCGCACCATACCTCCTCAGCATCGCCCGCTTCCGGTTCCGGGTATGGCCCCCATCGGTCAAGGTAGCCCACTCCCGCCGGCACCTGGGGTGTTGGTAAACCCTGAACAGTCTTACCGGGTTTTAGTGGTGGGGATGCATCCGGTTCGCCTGCACGTGTTACGGCAACTGGCTCCCCAGGCGTTTCCCGTGCAGCACCAGGGTCAAATCGCCATGCAAACGGGCGTTTTTCAGTCCCTGCAGGAAGCCGAACAATTTGCGGCCCAGCTTCGGCAGAACGGATTGCCCGCCCAAGTCGTGGGACCCGTGAACCCGCAGCGTGACGCTCAGGTGCAAATGGTGTTGAATCCTCCAACCCAGGGCAGTGATTGGGAGCGCATCGCCGCCTGGCAATCATTGCGTCAAAATACGATGCCCAGTCACCGGCCCACCATCCGAGTCTTTGTACGACCGGCAGCTCCTACCCAGCAGGAAGATATTTTGAAACTAGTGCCCGAGGCGTTTCGGTCCATGTATCGCGGGCAAGTGTTGTGGCAAGTGGGACGGTTCCACGACCAGAACCGGGCCGAACAACTGGTGCAGTACTTGCGTGCGCGTGGTTTCCAAGTGGTGGTGGAATCCCAATGACCAACGAATTGGACACTGGCTTGCCCAGCGTGCGGCAGGTACAAACATTTATCAAAGACAAAACCGGCGTGGAAGTGAAATTGACGACCGGCGACATTCTCCATGGTCAAATCGTTTGGCAAGACCCCCAGTATTTCCGGCTGGTCACGGGTCAGCAGGAGGGTTTCCTACTCTATCGCGCCCACGTGGTGTACATCAAAGGCTGAACTTTTCCTAGCGCTGGCGCCGGGGGCAAGGTACAACGGAAGAAGACACGGTTGCGTTATTTGCTAATGCCATCCCCTGGTTTTGACGCCCAGCATCCCCCCTCTCAAACCATCATTGACACCTGCGTTCACTGCGGGTTTTGCTTAACGACTTGCCCGAGTTACCGGGTGCTGGGAACAGAAATGGACTCCCCGCGCGGGCGCATTTACCAGATGAATGCCATTCTTCAAGGGGATATTGCTTTGGAGACTGCAACCGTTGGTCACTTCGACAGTTGTTTGGGGTGTCTCGCCTGTGTCACAGCCTGTCCATCGGGGGTGCGCTATGACGAGTTAATCGCGGCAACGCGGGCGCAAATCCAGCGCAACTACCGGCGGCCCTGGTCGGAACGATTCGTGCGCACAGTGCTCTTTCAACTGTTGCCCTACCCAGAACGGCTGCGGCTAGTGGCTCCGGCCCTGTGGCTGTATCAGCGCTTGGGGTTGAACCGCTGGGTGCCCCACTGGTTACGCCGTGTTTCCCCCCCGCTGGCAGCGATGGCCGAACTGTTACCGCCTTTGACGCTCGCTCAACTGTTGCCTCGGCCCTGGCCCACCGTGCTACCGGCGCAAGGGGAACGGCGTTACCGGGTGGGCGTGCTCCTGGGCTGCGTGCAGCGGTTGTTTAACCCGGAGGTCAATGCGGCGACGGTGCGAGTGTTGCGGGCCGTTGGGTGTGAGGTGGTGATTCCGCCGCAGCAGGGATGTTGTGCCGCTTTGCCCTGTCACCAGGGAGAAACCCGCCAAGCCCAAACCTTGGCCCGTTGGATGATTGACTGCTTCCGCCCCTACGACCTGGACGCCATTTTGATTAACGCTTCGGGGTGTGGGCACACGCTCAAGGAATACGGGCACCTGCTGGCCGAGGATGTGGAATACCGGGACGTGGCCGCCGCCTTTAGTCGCCAGGTCAAAGATATCCAGGAGTTTTTGGCGTCGGTAGAATTCCCTGTGCCGTTACATCCGTTGAGTTCCCAACCCTTAACCGTTGTTTACCAAGACGCTTGCCACATGATTCACGGTCAAAAAATCAGCCTGCAACCCCGGCAATTGTTGCGCCGCATTCCTGGGATTGAATTGCGTGAGCCGCTCGACGCTGCTCTATGTTGTGGGAGCGCTGGCGTCTATAACTTTTTGCAACCGGAAACAGCGGCAGAATTGGGTCGCCAAAAGGTCACGAATTTACTCAACACCGGCGCCCAGGTGATTGCGTCTGCCAACATTGGTTGCACGGTGCAGATTCAACACTATTTGCGGGAACGAGGGGCAACCACACCCGTTTATCACCCCGTGCAGTTGCTCGACCGCTCCATTCGCAACCTACCGTTTTAGGATGTCCTGAGGACGCGCGAGTGTGATTTGGTCCGACGGTAATTTCAGCGAGTACCCCAGTTGCTTAGCTTTCTGCGCCATCGCCGGGCTGAACACATCCTGGTTGTAGATACCGTGACACACGCCCCAGTAAACGGGATAACTGTTTTGGTTGTAGCCGAAATACTCGCCGCCAGGGTTGAGGAGATGGGCGAGATAGCCTTTGCCAGTAGGGTTGGCGAAGATATAGGCCGGACGAGTGCGAGAGCAATAAACATAGTCCTGGGTGCGTTCCTGGAATTGGTTGGGGGGTTGACTGCCTTCTGGCCAGAAACGGCGTCCTACGGTCACCCGGTATAGCAGTCCTTGGGGTGTCCGCCGCTCTAGCCGGGTTGCTAATACCTGCGTTTCCCAGCACTCCCCTTGGCGGCAACCCGTTTGGACAATAGGTCTAACCCCTGCTCCCTGCGGTTGGGCAAGTACAGGTAAGCCTAGATAAAGTCCCCAGACCATCCCGATAACCGTCGCTCGCATGGGTTGACTCCCTGACGATTCCATAGGTGAACCTATCACACTATTGTCGTGCGTTGTCAGGTCTCCAGCCCGCTAGCGCTCTGTAGATGCTGTTCGATAGTTGCGACACACTCGGCTACCGATTTCCTTTGCCGCATGGCCTCAACCAATGCCCAGTAGGCTGCGGCGTGGTTTTGTAACAGGACTTGGGCTTCCCGTTGCGCCAACCGCAGTCGCCAGGGTCGTTCTGCCGGTGGAAAACCCTCTAAATGGCGTAGTGCCTGTTCCTGATCCAGAACACCGCCCCGCGCGTCGCCGTAAAGCCATTCCTCAGCGGCAACCCCTGCCATCCACACCACCGGGCACTGAGGCCAGAGCGATAGGGGAACTGTACCCAACCGCACACCCGCTTCGCTGGGGGGATAACCACGCCGCCAACTGCTCCAGCTATCCAGTGTGTAATCCTCAATGGGAATTCCCATCAAGTGTGCGACGAGAAAGTGACCTGCTTCGTGGTGCAAGACCCGCTCGGACGGCCATAGTCCCAGCAGAAACGTCAACCCCTGCGATTGCCACAACCAAGCATCGGCGGTGGCCAGCCCCAGGAGAACCAGGGTGGTACTAGCAACCCACGCTGGGGAAAGGTGCCACCAAGGCCCGACCAGTGCCGCCAGGGTGAGACCAAACACGACAACAGCCACGAGATTCACCCAGCGTTCCTCATTCATCATCGGGTATGGAGCGCGCTTGGACATCTACGACGGGGCCGTCGGTCGGGCTTGCCGATGCGCCACCAAACAATAGGGTGGACAGTTCACCCACCAGGATCGCCAGCAACCAGCCATCATCTATCCAGCCCAAGAAGGGGAACACATCAGGGGCGATATCCGCCGGGCTTAGTAAATACAGCAACGACCCGAGTATCAACAGCCACCGGTAGGGCGAGTGGCGCAACGTATCCCGATACCAACGATAAAAACTGGCCAAAGGCTGCACAGGATGACTTATATAATACTGTCTCTTCCAGTTTAGTCCGGTTTCTCAGTATATGGCGTATCCCCCTTGGCTGCACTGGCTGGATGAATGTCCCAGCACCAACACCTGGGCGCTGCAATCCCTAGCGCGTTTACAACCGGGAGATGTCATCTACACGCCACGGCAAACGGCTGGTCGCGGGCGAGAAGGACGAGCCTGGTATGCGCCGCCGGGGGTGTTGACGGCTTCGTTTGTACTGCATCCCGTTGCGGCAGCACACCTCCCTCAGTTGAGCTTGGCGGCGGGACTGGCGGTGATCCATGCCGTCGAAGATACGGTTCCCCTCTCGCCTGGCACCTTAGGCATCAAATGGCCGAATGATGTGGTGCTCAATGGCCGCAAGTTAGCCGGGGTATTGTGTGAGCCGTCGTTGCCCTGGGTCGTGGTGGGCGTTGGCCTCAATCGCGCGGTGGATTGGCATACAGTTCTCGCAACGGCAACGCCAAATTTATCCCTCGCCCAAGTCGCCAGTCTACTGGACGTGACGCCCCATCCACCCGATGTCCTAACGGTGCTGAGTACATTGCGGCGTTACCTGCTCGAAGCCCACAGTTTGCTCCAGCAAGGGGGATGGGCCAAACTCTTGCCCCAGTTGCGCCAGCGGGATGTGCTGAATGGTTGTCCCTTAGTGATTCACATGGGTCAGCAAACGATGGCAGGCGTAGGGGCGGGCCTGGATGACCAGGGGCGCTTGCTACTGCAGGGAGCGGACGGAACTATCCACGCCCTCACAGCCGGCCATGTGGTGCGCTGGGAACCGTCACGTTTCGTCGGGGATTAAGGTCAGCACCGCTTGCCCTGCAGTAACCGGTTGTCCGGGTTGATGGAGAATTTGGGCGACCATCCCAGCGCAGGGGGCCAGCACCTCAATTTCCGTTTTCATGGCTTCAATGACAGCCACTTTTTGACCGGGGGCCACCCGCGCCTGGGGAGTGACGTCTACCCGCCGCACCGTACCGCTCACTTCGGCGTAGACCGCCACTTGTCCTTCAGGAATTTCTACCTCTGACAAGGCAGCCGTAAAGACGAGTACCTCTTGACTCGCACGGTCAAATTCCCCAGCCGCCACCCAGCGCTCCCGTTCTGCGTTGAAGGCTTGCTGCTGTTGAGTCTTAAACGCTTGAATCTCGGCGGCGTTTTGCGCCAAAAAGGCTAAGTAGTCTCGCAGTCGAAAGGTCTGCTCGTATATCTCCAATTTGACCCGACCGTAGATCAGGTCTTCCCGATAGCGCAGAAGTTCTTCAGCAGTGACTGGGAAAAAGCGAATCTGGTCAAAAAACCGCAGCAACCAGGGACGAGAAAACTCGCGGGTCTGACGGTAGCGGTTCCAGACAGGTACGGTGCGTCCTACTAACTGATACCCCCCTGGTCCCTCCATGCCATAAATGCAGAGGTAGGCGCCGCCAATCCCTACGGCATTTTCCGGCGTCCAGGTGCGGGCCGGATTGTACTTGGTCGTCACCAGCCGATGCCGCGGATCCAAAGGAGTAGCCACAGGCGCTCCCAGGTACACATCCCCCAAGCCCAGCACCAAGTAACTGGCGGCAAACACAATGTCATGCACCTGTTCGATAGCAGCCAAGCCGTTGATGCGCCGGATAAATTCCAGATTGCTGGGGCACCAGGGAGCATCTGGCCGCACCAACTGCATGTATTTCTCGATGGCTAATTGAATCGCGGGGTCGTTCCAGGACAAGGGCAAATACACGATGCGCGTCGGCACCTCCATGTCCTGGACTGGAGGCAACTCCCGCTCCGCCTGGGCCAACAGTTCCAGCAATGCCGCGCGGGGCAAACGCCGGTTGTCGTAATGCACCTGCAACGAGCGAATCCCCGGTGTCAAGTCAATGATTCCTGGTAGCCGCTGCGTCTGGAGCCAGGTCATCAGAGCATGCACCCGAAACCGCAGGGTCAAATCCAACGTCAACGGGCCGTACTCAATCAAGATGTATTTATCTCCCGCCTGGCGATAAGTGACGCCCACCGGATGGGTTTCAGTCTCCTGGTGCAGGATGGGGTTTTCTATCACAGTTAGCGCCGGAGGCCGGGGTTGGGGTTGCAGGGTAGCAAGTTCATGTTCTTGTTGCTCCTCCCAGGCGCGGGCCGTTTCCTCATCAATGGGCACAAACCGCACCGTATCCCCTGGTTTCAGTTGCCCGATTTTCCAGAGTTCTGCCTGCACAATGGTGGCCGGACACACAAACCCGCCCAAGCTCGGTCCATCGCACCCCAAGATGATGGGCATATCCCCGGTAAAATCAATCGTGCCGATGGCGTAGGCGTTGTCGTGGATGTTAGACGGGTGCAATCCCGCTTCTCCCCCATCCGGTCTGGCCCAGGTGGGCTTGGGACCAATCAGGCGAATGCCCGTGCGGTCTGAATGGTGATGCACCACCCAGGCGTGGTTCAACAACATTTCGATGTCCTCTGGCGTAAAAAAGTCGGGTGCCGCGTGGGGGCCAATCATCACCCCCATCTCCCAGGCGTGGGTGTAAGTCGGGATGAGTTCCGGGGGTAAAGCTTGGGGTCTGTCTTCCCCTGACCAAGGAACTAACGGTAATACATCCCCTGTTCGCAGCGCTCGGCCTGCAGCCCCCCCAAATTGTCCAAGGGTAAACGTCGCCCGACTGCCCAGGTACGGCGGCACAGGGATACCCCCCTGGATAGCAATGTAGGTGCGGCAACCGGGTCCCTGTACTGCTTTGAGTTCGAGCACGCTTCCCGCCGGCGCCACCACCGTTTGCCAGTAGGGGATGTCCTGGCCATTTAATTTTGCTGGCATGTAAGCTCCCGTTAGACATATCCGCGTCGGTGCGTTGAACCGCAACGTTGGCCCCACCAGTGTACATTCCAGTCCAGCGGCATCGGGTGGATTCCCCAGCAAACGATTGCCCCAGCGAAACGCCAGATGGTCCATCGGTCCCGACGGTGGCACCCCCACATCCCAGTAGCCCAAGCGCCCGGGATAATCCTGCACCGTCGTCATGGTTCCCGGTGCCAACACCTCTATCGTGTGGGGTTGATAGGGAAAATCCCCTAACAGACGGGTGTGCACCTCTCCCTGCTGAAACGCGGGTGCCGCCAACACCTGTTGCAAATACTCCAGGTTGGTGACAATGCCGGCGATGGTAGTTTGGTCCAGGGCTGCTTGTAATTTTCGGAGCGCCGCCGTCCGGTTTGTCCCGTGGGCAATCGCTTTGGCTAGCAACGGGTCATAAAACGGCGTTACTTCCGTGCCTGTTTCAATCCAGTGGTCCCAGCGAATACCGGATGCCAACTGTACATAGGTCAACGTCCCAGCGCTGGGTTGGAAATTTTTATGGGGGTCTTCGGCGTAAATCCGGACCTGGATGGCATGACCGTGGGGATTGGGTGTCCAGGCATCGAAAAACGCCCGCTCACCCGCCGCCAGTCGCACCATCCATTCCACCAAATCCACGCCCCAGACTAGCTCGGTGACCCCATGCTCCACCTGCAGGCGGGTGTTGACTTCCAGGAAGTAAAACCGTTCCGTCTGCACGTCATAAATAAATTCCACCGTGCCCGCTGATTGGTACTGCACCGCTTCGCCTAGCCGTCGGGCTGCTGCTGCTAAGGCCTGGCGGATTTCCTCACGCAAACCGGGCGCTGGTGTTTCTTCAATCACCTTTTGATTCCGGCGTTGAGTCGAACAGTCCCGTTCCCCCAGCGCCAGTACCCGCCCCTGCCCATCCCCAAAAATTTGCACCTCAATGTGGCGCGCCCTCGGGATGTACTTTTCCAGGAAGACACCTGCGTTACCAAAGTTGGCCTGGCTCAGGCGTTGCACCTGCTCATAGGCTGCGGCCAGTTCTGCCGGGCTATAGCAACAGCGCATCCCAATCCCACCGCCGCCTGCCGTGCTTTTGAGCATGACCGGGTAACCAATGTCAGCCGCCGCCGCTTGAGCTTCCTGGAGACTATTTAATAAGGATGTGCCGGGCACCAGGGGAATGCCGTGGGCTTCGGCTAGAGAACGGGCGACGTGTTTGAGACCGAATTGGCGCACCTGTTCCGGTTTGGGGCCGATGAATACCAGTCCCTGTTGGGCGCAGGCGTCAGCAAAATCGGCATTTTCGCTTAGGAACCCGTAGCCTGGATGAATCGCCTCTGCCCCCGTCGCCCTGGCAATTTCCAAAAACCGGTCTGCGCACAGGTAACTCTCGCTCGCCAGGGTTCCCCCTAGGGGTTGGGCCTCGGTGGCCATTTGCACGTGGAGACTGTGGCGGTCTGGTTCTGAATACACAGCCACACTGGCAATGCCCAGCCGATTCAGCGTACGAATGACGCGACACGCAATTTCCCCCCGGTTGGCCACCAAGACCTTGCGGAACATCCCCTTACGCAGCGTCCCAGACCAGCAGGCGGATTGGAGTAGGGTTGTAGGCGTTGCAGGGGTTATTGATCTGGGGACAGTTGGAAATCAGCACCATCACATCCATCTCTGCCCGCAGGTCCACGTATTTCCCCGGCGCGGAAATCCCATCCACAATCTCCAAGCGCCCATCGGCAGTCACCGGCACGTTCATGAAGAAATTGATATTGCTCACCAAATCCCGCTTGTGCAGGCCGTACTTGCTCAGCTCCAGCAGGAAATTCTCCACACAGGCGTGCAGGTGCTTCTTGTGCAACCCGTAGCGCACCGAATTGCTCTCCATGCTGCAAGCACCTCCCAGCGTGTCGTGGCGGCCACAGGTATCCGCAATCACCGTCATCAGCACGTTGCCCAGGTTGGAGATGAGCTGGGTTCCCGTGGTGATAAAGATATTGCCCTGGCGCACTACCGTATCAGGGGCGCTGTAGCGTTCGGACGGGTCATGGGCGTTATAAATCAGGGTGTCCACCGCCTGGTTGCCCTCCAGGTCCACAATCCGCAGGACTTGGCCTTTGGTAATCACCTTGGACCAGGGTTGACGCGCCGGCAGCACATAGTCGTAAATTGCTTGGGCTGGGTCCAGTACACGTTCCGTCGTCGCCACCATGATGGTCACCTCCTTACGTACAACAACAGCACAGAATTACAGCGCGTAGGTCGGCATGAGCGGTCGTTGCAGCCACCAGGTATCGGTGTTGATGAAGGCCCGTTTTGCCTCTTCATTGGCCGTGCGGCACAGGTCATCAGGTCCCGGCGCAGGGGAACGCCACACCGTCAGTTGCACCGGCGGCGGGTTGTAGGTCGTGTCGGGATGCAGGACGTGGGGGCAATTGGCAACCACCACCAGCACATTCATTTCCGCCCGTAGGTCAATGAAGCTCCCTGGTTTGGCCGCTGTGGCATCGTAGTGCAACTCGCCATTGGGTCCCACCGTCACCCGGCTAAAGAAATTCACACAGGGCATCAAATCCCGGCGACTCATACCCCACTTGCCCAGCGCCCGCAAAAACTGGTCTCGCGCGTTGTGGAAATCCCGCCGGCCAAACTTGTCATCGCCCCCTTCCCCATACTTGGCGCGGTTGCGCTCCGGCGTACTGCACCCGCAAATCAGGTCATGCCCGTTGGACGTGTCCTCGGTGATGGAAAACAACACCCGCCCCATGTCCGAGTAGAGCACCATCCCCTTGCGCAAAAACGCATTGAACTGAATTTTGGCCGTATCCGCCACATTCAGCCGCTCCATGGGTCGGTCCGCGTTGTAGCAAATCATGGACACCCCGTGGGACCCGCCCAAATCCGTGATGCGCAGCGTTTGCCAGCGGGGGACAATGCCGTGCCAATAGGCCCCACCTGGTAACTTTTCCGACCAGACCACCAACTCCGGTGCAATGTCCGTGGGATTGATTGTGGCAACCATCGCTCTCCCTCCATGCGGTTCAAAACAACGAAGCCCAGGAGTCTCGTCATCCAGCCTGTTGCCAGACCTTCAGCACGTCCTCCCGGGCTTTTATCCCGCCGTGTGACCGCTACCTGTTCGGGTAACGGCTTGCTTCTCTTGGACCAGCCGCGGCTACTACCGCCGGAACCCTAGAAGCTCTCCTGCTTGCTCTATTGCCACAAGCTAACCCTGCAACACTGGCAAAACAGTCGCCTACGCTACTTTTTACAAAAATTTACATACCAGCCAGTGTCGTCATCGCGCCTTGCAGGTGAGCCAGCAGGAGTTTTTGGTGGTGCAGGATGCGAGCTTCCAGGGGGTGAACCGGTCCCGGCTGGTAGCGACCGCTGGCGTAACCCCTTTGCACTGATTCCGCCAGGGCCATGTCTTCCCGCATGAAAGCCTCTAGTTCGGCCAGCAGTTCGTCCAGGTTGGTCTCTGGCATCCCGTAAATGTCCGTCACCACATCGCACTCGTCCACTGTCACGGGGTCAATGCGCAGGCAAGCCAGGGAGCCGTCGGGGAGCGCCAGGATGTGCAGGTTGGGGAACACCCCGAACGTGTAGAAATGGGTTTGGTTTTCCGGCGGCAAATCCCTAAGCACCCGATGGCAAGCCAACCATTCTGGGGGCACCGGCGTCACCAGCGCATTGACGTAGCGACCAAAGCGATGCTGGTAATGGCGCACCGGTCCCTGCAGGCGGTGGAGCGTCTGGCTGTGAGCGACCGCCACGTGGTAATCGCACAGCGTGTTGTCGTGATAGACCTTCCAGTTGCAGGCCACCCGCCGGGTCTGCTGGTGCCGCCACCGCCATTCCCCCTGCGGGTACAGACCCAGCATTTGCGACATAGGCGCTAGATACTCCGCCAACGGCATCACGTCCGGGTTGAAACTCACAAACAGCAATCCTTGCCAGACCGCAACGCGCACCGGCTGCAACGGATAATCCCGACCGTCAAACCCTTCGCCAAACCCTTTCTGCCGCGCCGCTGCTACAAATTGCCCTTGCAAGTCATACACCCAGGCGTGGTACGGGCAAATCAGGCGCTTGGTCTGAAAAATCCCCGGTTCTGGACAAAGTTCCATCGCCCGGTGGGGACACAGGTTGTGAAATCCCCGCAATTGCCCGGCTTCATCCCGGATGACCAGCACGCTCACACCCGCAATGTGAGTTGCCCAAACCGTTCCCGGCATGGCGACTGGTTCGGCTGGCCCGAGATACAACCAGGTCTGGTGAAAAATCTGTGCTTGTTCCTGGGGAATCAACGTTGGGTCTGTGTAATGCTGCGCCTGCAGCAGGAATTGGTCAAGTTTCATACTGCGGTCATACAAACAACGCCATTATTCCGGCTGAGCAGGCAACGGCTTGAACTCAGTCGCTATCACCAGCTCTCCCGGAAGCAGTCCTCATCCTTGCCCCCGCCACCCTGGAAAAAAGTATAAAAAACTACTTCTTTACAAAAATTTACAATTAAAAATTTTGGGGGCTTATATACGTATCGGGGTAAAGAGAGAGAAAAATAACTGTAGCTTTTGATACTGTTTTTCAGAAAACGAAATTGGGATGGTGAAAAAGGAGCTTGCTGGTAAAACGGTCAAGTGTCAGCAAGCCCATTTCAGTACAGGTTTGTATCGCCATGAGACGAAAATCATCTCAGCTTGCTGGGGTTTTGTTTGTGCTGAGTTTGTTGCTGGCGGTTAGTTGCGGGCCAGCGAATGTCACGTCCGATGATGTTGTGGTGCGGCTTGGTTTTAGTGCTTGGCCAGGCTGGTTTCCCTGGCAAGTCGCCCAGGAGAAAGGCATCTTTCAGAAGCACAATGTGCGTGTGGAATTGCAATGGTTTGACAGCTACACCGACTCCATGAATGCCCTCAAAGCCGAGCAACTCGATGCCAATTCACAAACGTTAAACGACACAATTAGTGCTGTGGCTGGTGGGGCCGACCAGGTGATTGTTTTGGTCAACGATAATTCCACCGGTAATGACCAAATTATCGTGCGCGAAGGCATCAACACTCTGGCGGATTTGAAGGGCAAAAAACTAGCAGCCGAAGAAGGCTCTGTCAGTCATTTCTTCCTATCGTTGGTGTTAGAACGGGCGGGGTTAACGTTGCAGGATATTACCTTTGTGCCCTTGGAAACGGGGAAAGCCGCCGCCGCTTTTGCCGCTGGTCAAGTGGATGGCGTCGCTGTTTTTGCACCCTTTACCACCCAGGCCTTGAAACGACCGGCTAGCAAAGTGTTAACCAGTTCCAAGGATTTTCCAGGTGCTGTTTCCGACCATTTGGTCTTTACTCGCCGGTTTGTGGAGCAGCACCCACAGCAGGTGCAAAAAGTGGTGGATGCCTGGTTCGATACGCTCAAGTACATCCAGGAACATCCTGATGAATCAGTAGCCATCATGGCGAAACAGGCTAACGTCACGGTGGCTGAATACAAGCAATATGCTACCGGCACTCGCATTTTTAATGCCCAAGAAAATGTCGCAGCCTTTCAACCCGGTAAGGACATGACATCCCTACCATTTGCAGCCCAGAAAGTTAGCGCCTTTTTGGTGCAGACAGGACTGGCAAAAAACCAACCCGATGTAAGCCGGTTATTTGATGACCAATTTGTGAAAACCTACGTCGCCCAAGCTCAATAGCGCCTAGGCCATGACTCCCGACCCAACGTCCCCCCAAATGACGCCGCGCCGTTTGCCAAAGCCTTCTCTACAGCCATCGGTATTCTGGCGCTTGGCTGAAGATATCCCTGCCCCCCTGTACCGGCGATTGATGCTGGTGTCGGTACTAGTGCCCCTAGTGGCCTGGTGGTTGTTAACTACGTTTGGACAGGTGGATGCCAAATTTTTGCCATCGCCAGGGCAGGTTGCCACGGCAGCACTCCGGCTAGGCCAATCCGGGGAATTGTGGCAGGACACCTGGGCCAGTTTGCAGCGGGTGGGCATTGGGTTTGGGTTGTCGGTACTGGTGGCGGTGCCGGTGGGCGTTTTGATGGGGTGTTTCCAGAGTTTGCGAGCGTTGGGAGAACCCCTATTTGGGTTGATGCGGTATATGCCGGCGCCAGCGTTTATCCCCTTGTTGATTCTGTACCTAGGGATTGACGAAGCCCCCAAAATTGCCTTGATTTTTATCGGTACTTTTTTCTACAACGCTCTGATGGTCATGGATACCGTGAAATTTGTCCCCAAGGAGTTAATTGAAGCGACCTACATGCTGGGTGGTAATCGTATCAATACAGTACTCAAAGTAGTCTGTCCACATATACTACCAGGAATCCTAGATACCTGTCGGATTAACTTAGCAGGCGCTTGGCAGCTTGTAATTGTGGCAGAACTGGTGGCGGCAACCGAAGGCTTGGGACGGCGGATCAGTTTAGCAGGACGGTTCCTGCGCACGGATGAAATTTTTGTGGGTTTGATTGTCATTGGACTCATTGGTTTAGGCCTAGATTTGTTCTTCCAATACCTAGTACGAGTGACCTGTCGGTGGGCGCAGCCAGAATGAAGGTTTTTGAGTTGTTGTTTCGGAGGTGATGTATGTTTCTGCAAGTGCGTGAGTTGACCAAGGTTTTCTCCACCCGGCATGGGCCATTGCTGGTGCTGGAGAATATCAATCTCTCTGTTGCGCAGGGGGAATTTGTCTGTGCCGTGGGGGCGTCCGGTTCTGGAAAATCCACCTTGCTACGACAGATTGCGGGCCTTGACCAACCGACACGGGGCGGGGTGTGGATTGACGGCCAGCGGGTGACGGGTCCGGGGGCCGACCGGGGCATGGTATTTCAGCACTACACGCTCTACCCCTGGATGACGGTGCAGCAGAATGTGGAGTTTGGTTTAAAGCTGCAGGGGGTGCCGAAACGGGAACGGCGAGAACGGGCGCGTTACTACCTGCAGATGGTGGGGTTAAGTCACTTCACCCAGGCGCTGCCCCGGCAGTTATCCGGCGGCATGAAACAACGGGTGGCGATTGCACGGGCGCTGGCGACGGAACCTCGGTTGCTCCTGCTGGATGAACCCTTCGGCGCTCTGGACCTGCACACGCGGGAGATGATGCACGAATTTATGCTGGACCTGTGGCAGCGCATGGGTCTGACAGTGTTCATGATTACGCATGACGTGGAGGAGGCGGTGTTTCTATCCACACGCATTTTTGCCCTGAGTGCGCGTCCCGGTCGCATCGTGCGTGAAATCACGGTAAACTTGCCTGATCGTTCCCAGGGGGTGATGGCGACCAAACGGCACCCCCGTTTCCATGACTACCGGGATGAGCTGGTGATGCTGTTGCGACAAACGGGTCAGGCGGCTCAACGGCGAGCAATGGCGATGGCGGCCTGACATGGGGAGTGACGTTCGCCTAGACCTTCAATCCCTACGCCAAGCCTACATCGCTGGTAAACTCGCGCCCACTCAGGTGGTGGAGCAGGTTTACGAGCGCATCGAACGCTACAGCGACCCAGCGGTATGGATTTATCTGGCTCCCCCAGCAGAGAGCCTGGCCCGGGCAGCGCACCTGGAAACCCGTGACCTGGCAGCCTTACCCCTGTACGGTATCCCTTTTGCCATCAAGGACAACATTGACTGGGCGGGAGTACCCACAACGGCTGGCTGCCCAGCGTTTGCCTATGTCCCAGTAGTTTCGGCAACAGTCGTAGCGAAGTTGGAGGCCGCTGGCGCCATTCCCATTGGCAAGACCAATCTCGACCAGTTTGCGACGGGGCTGGTGGGGACGCGCTCGCCCTACGGCATTTGCCGCAATCCCTGGCATCCGGAGTACATTCCCGGCGGGTCCAGTTCCGGCTCGGCGGTGGCGGTGGCGGCGGGTTTGGTGAGTTTTAGCCTGGGGACGGATACGGCAGGTTCAGGTCGGGTGCCGGCAGCGCTCAACGGGATTGTCGGTCTCAAACCCACGCGCGGTTATCTCAGCACCAGGGGCGTTGTACCGGCGGTGCGCAGTTTGGATTGCGTGTCCATCTTCGCCCAGACGGTGGGGGATGCCCAAGCCGTTTTCCAGGCGGCGGCGGGTTTTGACCCGGAAGACCCCTTTTCCCGGCGACCGGCTCCACCCCCGGCGTTACCCCCAACAACGGTGCGTCTAGGCGTTCCCCCGCTGGAACAGTTGGACTTTATGGGCAATCAAGCGGCGGCCCAAAACTACCAGGCGGCAGTGCAGCGGTTTGCCGATATAGGCGCACAGGTGGTGACGGTGGATATTCAGCCGTTTCTCGCCGCTGGGGAATTACTCTACGAAGGAGCGTGGTTGGCCGAACGCACGGCGGCGGTTGGGGATTTTTTAGTCCAGGACCATCCCGGCCTAGACCCGACAGTACGCCAGATCATCCTAGCGGGACGAGAGATTTCGGGTGTTCAGGTGTTCCGGGACATGTACCGCCTGCAAGCGCTGCAACGGGAAACCGAAGCCCAATGGGAACGGATGGACCTGCTGCTGTTGCCAACGATAGGGACAGCCTACCGGGTGCAGGAAGTGCTGGCGCAACCGGTGGAACTGAACCGGCGTTTGGGGCGCTACACCAACTTTGTGAATTTGTTGGATTTGTGTGCGCTGGCGTTGCCCAGTGGCTTTCAGCCCGATGGGTTGCCAACAGGTGTCACTTTGATAGCCCCAGCTTGGCACGAAGAACAGTTGTGCGCTTGGGGTGAACGTTATCAGGCCTTGTTGGCGTCGGAGGAAAGATGGACAGTTCAGAACCTAGGGTGCCGTTAGCCGTCGTGGGTGCTCATCTCACCGGCCAACCCTTGAACGGGGAATTGCTGGCGTTGCAGGCTCGATATGTACGCACCTGTACCACGGCTCCTATTTACCGTCTCTACGCGCTGCCAGGGGGAGAAATCCCTAAGCCAGGTCTCATCCGTCAACTGCCGGGCCAACCGGGTTACGCCATCGAGGTAGAGGTATGGGAACTGCCGGTGGGAAATTTCGGTCGCCTGGTAGCGCAAATTCCTTCGCCCCTAGGGATTGGGACCGTAGTGCTAGCTGACGGCAAGATGGTGAAAGGTTTTTTGTGTGAATGGTTTGCCATCGTGAACGCCCTAGATATTTCCCATTTCGGGGGTTGGCGAGCCTATTTACGCCAGAGCTACAGCAATCCCACTTGAGGGCACAACAGCCTAGGGACGACTAGGCAATCCCTTCTCAAGGTAGCCAAGTCATTCCCTCTTCTTCTTGCCAGTCTGACTGAGTATTGCCATAGTAGAGGGGCTGTAAGTTGTCCGTTGGGGAGCGTGACGCACTGATTAGCTATAATGAAGCGGTGTGCATTTCACTGGCTGCAAGCCCTAGGAAATTTACGGAAAACCCACAGCGCCTGGACAAATGGTTAAGCGACAAACCTTAGAAGACCGGATACTGGCGCAATGGCCGGAGCTAGTTCACTTGAATCTTCAGTTTTTAAAAAAGGAACATTTAGAAGCATGGTTGGTCAGTGGGAAGGTCACATTGACAGTCGAGGAACTCGTAGCCATTTTCAGGGAACGCAACCAACGTGCCCAGACCAACCTGAAACTGAACAGAGAAAATTTTGGTCTGCGAGCAAAACTGCGTTCCACTTTTGCAGAGCTAACCAATTGGTCTAAGAGTGAAATTATCAATTTGTATAAACGCCTATTTGGTAAGGTTTCCAAACAAGAGGATGATTTATTACGTGAGATTGGAGCAGTCTCCCAAGAGAGTGCTAGGGAAGATCTGAAGAAAGCCGAAGTAGTGGTAGAAGAAGCCAAGAAAATAGCCCAGCAGTATCAGAAGAAGTATGGCCAATTGAACTGAGATGAAAAAGACTTTGGACGGTCTTAGCTATAGACAGGCACAACGACGTAACTCCCAATTGTTCTCTCAGTTGAGTAAGGCTGAGCAAAGAGAACTGAGAGCTAAAGGTTATCGCAACAAAGGATGGGGGCAGGTGCAAAAGTCCTGGTATCTCCTTGGAGAGTATATTAAAACTGGACGGAACCCAAAAGTACTGAAGTTAGCGGAGTTTGCGGTGAGAAATGCAGAAAAAAGGTACCAGGAAGCTAAAGCATCCGGTGATTTACTTGCTGTGCTGCAAGCAGGGGAAGACTTAATCAAGGCATTGGAGCTAAAATATCGGTGAGGATGGGCCAATGAAGTTATTGCACTTGAACTCAAGCTGGGAGATATTCCTAGAGGAAATAGCCAGTATTTTTGACTTTACATTTACCCGGCAAGGAGAGCTATGGACTGGTGACAGTCTTGTGTACCAATACAGTATATCTGTTACCAGCTATTCCACAAAGGAACATTTGGATAGCATTATTTTGAGTGCCCAGGATGACAGAGAGAAACACGTAAAGGCTAGAATTTTGTACAGCTTGTATGCCTGTGGCTACCTTGAAGTCACAGATATACAATACCCAACCTATCAGTCTTGGAAAAGCCAGTATCCTGGTGCAACCCTAGACCACAAACTTCCTATACGCTGGTTTCCTGAATATACCTTTGACTGTAGTAATTGGCAACCCCTGCCTGCAGAGAAAAATGCAGAAAAGGGAGATGATTTTTTAGAAGAAGGATTGAGCAAAATAGAACAGCTAGAACAAAATTTGTTAAACATTATTGCTAGGTACAGTAACTCAAATTGAAACTCCACTCGGCCCACGGTGTTTCGGAGTACCGGCTGGTGGATTGGTTCAACCGGCAGGTGGAGATGTATCGTCGCATGAAGGGCTGGCTTGAACGAGTTGTGACGCCCTACGCCAATAACCCATTGACATCACCCTTGTTGCCGGGTTTTGATGGCAGATTAGGAGAGATTTTTGCCTAGAGAACCGGGATGGCTGATGGCGCAACCCATGACCGCTTGACGCTCTGGACTGCACCAGTTGTCGGGTTAGCAACGTGGCAGTTGACCGGTGGGGGACATTGGCCCTGGGTCGTGACCAGCAGCTATGTTTTTAGCGGGTTGATGTTTAGTGGCGATTTGGATATTCGGTCGCGACAATGGCGACGCTGGGGTTGGCTCCGTTTTCTGTGGATTCCCTATCAAAAACTCTGTAAACATCGCTCATTTTGGTCGCACGGGCCACTGGTGGGGACTTTGGGCCGGTTGTTTTACTTGGGACTGGTATTGGGAATGGTTTTAGCGCTCGCCTGGGGCTGGAGTTGGTGGCAAGGGAAACCGTGGCCGTTGCTGTTTTGGCTCAAGCAGTATGGAAGCAAGTACCAAGGAGAATTGCTGGCGGTAGGTATCGGTCTAGAGTTGGGGGCGTGGAATCATTCCCTTGCCGATTGGCTCAGTTCGCGCTGGAAAAAATGGCGGGCTTAATCACCGGAACTTAGGCCACTTAAATTACATCTACAATGAAAAATAGAAAACTGGTTTGTCCTGAGCAGGGGGAGTAGGCGATGTACAGAAATTGGTGGCTGGGTGCGATGGCAACGGGCATCATGGCAATGAGCGCACCAGCAGCCCTGGCCAATCCTGGGTATGGTTATTGGTATGGGCAACCGGTGGTCTTCCCCTACAATCAACTTGTGCCGTTGTACCCCTCTAGCCCATTCTGGCGCGGTGGGACGGTGTACGTTGCTCCTTTGCAAACACCGGCGGTGGTGGTTCCCCCAGCGGTAACAGTTTATCCTTATGTGAATTACAACTCCCGCACGGGTTTTTCCTACGGGTTTACAGCGATTCCCCAGGTGAACTATCCCGTGGTTGGGGGCTACACCACACCGGTATATGGTCCAGGGTTTGTGATTTACCCAAACGCGCCCCGTTATTAACTGCCCCGTTTTGCGCTAGGATGCCCTAGGAGGTTGGGGTAGAACAGGGACGCTGATGCGGATTGCCCTATTCACAGAAACGTTTTTGCCCAAAATTGATGGTATTGTTACGCGGTTACGCCACACAATTCGCTGGCTGGGGCGCATGGGAGACGAGGTGCTGGTCTTTGCCCCGGCGGGCGCGCCTCCGGAATACTGTGGAGCGGAGGTGGTGGGGGTCGCTGGAACGCCCTTGCCTTTATACCCGGAATTGAAACTGGCCTGGCCGCACTGGGGCATTGCCCAGAAGCTGAAAGCGTTTCAACCGGATGTGGTGCACGTGGTCAACCCGGCAGTGCTGGGGGTCGGCGGTTTGGTGTTTAGCAAATGGTATCAGTTACCGCTGGTCGCTTCCTACCACACCCATTTACCCCGCTATCTCCATCACTATGGGTTGGGAGCGCTGGAGGGATTGTTGTGGACGTTGTTGCGGGCGGGCCATAACCAGGCGCGGTTAAACCTGTGCACCTCGACCGCTATGATTGAAGAATTGCGCAGCAACGGCATTGAACGCCTGGCCCTGTGGCAACGGGGAGTGGATACGGAGCTATTTCATCCAGGGCAATACCGGCCAGAAATGCGCGCTCGTTTGACCCAAGGCAACCCGGATGCGCCGCTGTTGCTCTACGTGGGGCGGTTGTCAGCCGAAAAAGAGATTGAGCGGTTGCGGCCCCTGTTAACTGCCTTGCCAACAGCACACCTGGCGCTAGTCGGCGATGGCCCCCACCGGGAAGCGCTAGCCCAACATTTCGCTGGCACCAATACCCATTTCATCGGTTACCTGGAAGGGGAAGCGCTGGCGCAGGCGTTCGCCGTGGCGGATGTGTTTGTGTTTCCGTCCTGTACCGAGACGCTAGGACTGGTCTTGCTGGAAGCCATGGCAGCGGGTTGTCCGGTAGTGGCGGCGCGCCGGGGTGGGATTACGGACATTGTTCAGGATGGGGTCAATGGCTATCTTTACGAACCCGACCAGGAGCAGGGATTCATCGAAGCTGTGCAACGGGTTTTGGCTTCTCCTGAGCAACGCGGGCGTTTACAGAAGGCTGCGCGTCAGGAGGCGGAGCGATGGGGTTGGGACCAGGCAACGGCCCAGTTACGCCAGTATTACCAGCAGGTGGCCCAGCGTTGACCCTGGAGTTGCGGTTCCAAGGGTGTATCCTCGGCGCCTGGCTGGGCTGGCAGTTAGGGGGCGATATGACCTGGGGGCAATGGCTGGTGCAAGGTTGCCGTTACTGGACGGGACAGGCGACCCAAGCGCCGGTAGCGACCAATGCCCCAGAAGCGTTATTGCTGGCCCTGCCCAGGCTGCTGCTGGCTTATCCCTGCACCGATGAATACGCTGAAATCGTCGCGGCAGCCGGTTTGCCAGAGGTGGCCTACGCCTGGACGCTCGTGTTGCACCAAGCCTTGCAGGGACAGGTGGGTGAACCTTTGGCAGATACCCAAACGTGGCCGGCGTTGGCCCAGTCGGTGGCCGATTTCCACAGCATTCCTGATGACCCAGGGATTAGCCTGCGTCGGGCCAGGCGTCAGGGGCGTTCTGCATTCACACTGGGGCTGACAGGCTGGCTGCTGGGCGCATACGGTGGTGGCATAGGGTTTCCAGCGAGCTGGGTGGCAGGCTTACCCAATACGGACTGGCGAGCATTCGGAACCGCGCTCTTGGCCTGCTGGGCAGGGGTTAGAACCGGAACAGGGCCTTGGGCAGTGCGTCCAAAGTGAACGTTTTTTTCGAGGGGGTTGGTTTACCCTGTACACGACCCAGCCGTAAGTTACCATAGGTGAGGGTGCGGTTCTGGGTCACAGTTGCTGTTGAGTCGGCAAAGGAGTTACGCACGTGCATCTCAGCGAAATTACCCATCCGAATCAGTTGCATGGCCTGTCAATACCTCAGCTCGAAGCCATTGCCCGGCAGATTCGGGAAAAGCATTTACAGACAGTTGCGGTCAATGGGGGACACTTGGGGCCGGGGTTGGGCGTTGTGGAACTCACCTTGGCGTTGTACCAGACGCTGGACTTAGACCGGGATAAAGTGATTTGGGATGTAGGCCACCAGGCGTATCCCCACAAGTTAATCACCGGGCGTTACCACCAGTTCCACACCCTGCGGCAAAAGGGCGGAATTGCCGGGTATCTGAAGCGCTCAGAAAGCCGCTTTGATCACTTTGGGGCCGGTCACGCCTCTACTAGTATTTCTGCGGCCTTGGGGATGGCGATTGCCCGTGACCTCAAGGGCGAAGATTTCAAAGTGGTGGCGATCATCGGGGATGGGGCGCTGACGGGTGGTATGGCCTTGGAAGCCATTAATCACGCCGGTCATTTGCCCAAAACCCGGTTGCTGGTGGTGCTCAACGACAATGAGATGTCTATTTCCCCTAACGTTGGTGCCATTCCCCGTTACCTCAACAAGCTGCGTTTGAGTCCGCCGGTGCAGTTTCTCACCGAGAACCTAGAAGAACAACTCAAGCATCTGCCGTTTGTGGATGAGGCCCTAGCGCACAACCTGAAAGAGGGCATGAAACGGTTGACCGTACCCAAAGTGGGGGCCGTGTTTGAAGAATTGGGCTTTACGTACTTCGGGCCGGTGGATGGTCATAACATTGCCGAGATGATTGAAACGTTTCATCGCGCCCATCAAATTTGCGGCCCGGTGCTGGTCCACGTGGCGACCGTCAAGGGCAAGGGCTATGAAGTGGCCGAGCGGGACCAGGTGGGGTATCACGCCCAGAATCCCTTTGACCTGACCACCGGCAAACCCAAACCCAGCAGCAAACCCAAGCCCCCCAGCTACTCCAAGGTATTTGGTCAGACCCTGACGCGCTTAGCCCAGGACAACCCCAAAATCATTGGCATCACGGCGGCGATGGCGACAGGAACGGGCCTGGATATTTTGCAAAAGCAGTGTCCCAATCAGTACATTGACGTGGGGATCGCCGAACAACACGCGGTGACGCTGGCAGCCGGGTTGGCTTGTGAGGGGATGCGCCCGGTGGTGGCGATCTACTCCACCTTCTTGCAGCGGGCCTATGACCAGGTGGTTCATGACGTCTGCATCCAGAAGTTGCCGGTGTTTTTCTGCATGGACCGGGCCGGGATTGTGGGGGCAGATGGGCCAACGCACCAGGGAATGTATGACATTGCTTACTTGCGCTGTTTGCCCAACATGGTGTTGATGGCTCCCAAGGACGAAGCTGAGATGCAGCGGATGATAGTCACCGGCATTCAGTACACTGACGGCCCCATTGCCATGCGCTATCCCCGGGGCGAAGGCTACGGTGTGCCCTTGATGGCGGAAGGCTGGGAACCCCTGCCGATTGGCAAAGGCGAACTGTTGCGGCATGGGAAAGATGTGCTGATTGTCGCCTACGGTTCCATGGTGGTGCCAGCCCAACAAACGGCAGAATTGCTCAAGGAACACGGGATTGATGCCGCCGTGATCAATGCTCGGTTTGCCAAGCCGCTGGATACGGAACTCATCCTGCCTTTGGCTCAAGAGATTGGTCGGGTGGTGACCATGGAAGAAGGTTGCTTGATGGGTGGGTTCGGCAGCGCCGTGGCGGAAGCACTGCTCGATGCTGGTTTAACCTTGCCAGTCCTGCGGATTGGGGTGCCAGATATTTTAGTAGAACATGCCAAGCCAGACGAGTCCAAAGCCGACCTAGGACTCACTCCCCCGCAGATGGCTGAGCGGATTCAGCAGTTTGTGGGGCACGGACAAGCCTTGGCGGTGTAGGTGAGCATGGGCGTATCAGGCCATTTGGGGTGCAGCCGACTCCTGATTCACCCACAGGCGCAACCGTTTGGCGACCAGTTCCGGGTACTCCAGCATCGCGAAATGACCGCACCGGGGTAGTTCCCACACAATATCTTCCCCAGCCTGGAAACGGCGATGAAAACTGGCCAAATGCCGCACGTACAGGCAGGGCATGATGGTATCGTTTTGACCAGCAATCAAGTACAGCGGTTGCGATAAGCGACTAACCACCTGGGGTAACCGATGCACCTCAGCTTCCGTGGTGGCTGCCAGGAGGGTTTCTCGCGCCGCTTGGGGACAGGCTCGTAGCCAATCCTTCAGCCGTTGTTTTCCCCACTGCACTGGCAATGGCCGCGCCACGCCGCTACGGGCAAACAACCAGCCACTCCCCGGTAACCACTGCAGCCCCGGGAAACGCCACCGCACGAGCTGCACCCCCAGCCGGCGGAAACGGTCGAATTCCTGTTGCAAATAAATCCCACCACCAGCGTTAATGCCAATCACCCCTAAAACCCGTTCGGGAAACTGCGCTGCCGCCAGCAGAGCCACGCTTGCCCCCAAGGAGTGGCCCACCAACCAGCAGGTCTGGATGCCCAAATGAGTTAATAACTCTCCCAAATCTTGGGCGTAACTATCCAGCGAAAAAACACAGTGGTTATGCGTAGGTTGCGATGCCCCAAATCCCCGCAAATCGTAACTCAAGCAAGTGAAATCATTCTTGAGCAAATCAATCAGCGGCTGCCAGTAATCCCGACTCAATAACCAGCCATGAATAAAAACGAGTGCTTGTCCCTGACCCACCAAATCATAGACGTGTGGCACACCCCGAATCAAAACCGTCGGCATGGGAGCCAGCCATCATCAATTGTTCCTGACTAGTATCGTACCAGATGTCCCACAGCGTCTCCAGCTGCGATCGTCTTACCAGCTCGACTTGACCACCCCTGGCAGCAGACCTTGCAGCGCCATTTCTCGCAGCGCGTTCCGACATAGGCCAAAATCCCGGAAATACCCGCGCGGGCGTCCCGTTAACCAGCACCGATTCCGCAGGCGGGTGGGCGAACTATTGCGCGGTAGTTGTTGCAACTGGCGATGAATCGCAAGACGCTCTTCCCAGGTTTCAGCCGCCGCAAACTGGAGTTTCAGTTGTTCCCGTTTTTCCCGGTACTTCTCCACCAGTCGCCGCCGCCGTTTTTCCCGCTCGATCATGCTTTTCTTCGCCATAACCTCAGCGCCTACGCCAGAAACACAATTTTTTATTATCGGTAAAGTAACAAGTGCTCGTCAAGTGGAACCCGTGTAGCCTAGAAGTTAGGAGCAAGTCAAGGAGGTTGACGAGTGAAATTTCGCGTTGGTCAACGGGTACGCATTGTCCGCCTGCCCGCCTATGTGAAAACCGCCGAACCAATGCCGATGTTGCGTCCGCCCCAAGTCATTTCGGTGGGAGAAGAAGGTGTTATTTTAGCCTATAATCCCGGCGGCCAATGGAGTGTACGGTGCCAGCGGGGGGCCTACCTACTGGCGGAAGAGTACCTGGAGGCGGTCGAACCATGAATCCAGCCAAAGAGCAGCGCCACCCTCTCTATCATGTGGACCGGCAAGTGGTCGACCAATTGCTCTTGAGCGAGCCGGACGATTACGCCTTGGCCGAATGGGCGCGGTTGTACATCCGTTACCAAAACTTTCCTGGCGCCCGCGACATTCAACGAGATTTAGCGCAAGTATTAGCGCGTTGGGCCATGGATGTGGAAGCTGTTTTCCAGCGCACCCGCGTTATTCATCAACAGGGCAAAGTCTACCGCACCCGCGTGATTACCCAAGAGGACTGGAATTGAACCCATGACTTGGCCTTACGTCACTGCCGGCATTCCTGATGACGCATTCGAGCGATTGCCCGGCATCCCCATGAGTAAACGCGAGTCGCGGGTGCTCATCCTGTCGCAATTGTGCCTGCAAAAAAATTCGGTTGTTTGGGACATTGGCGCCGGCACCGGCACGATTGCTGTCGAGAGCGCCTTGTTATGCAGCGAAGGGCAAGTCATTGCCATTGAAAGAGATGAAGACGTCGTGGGTTTAATTGAGCGCAACGCCGAGCGATTTCAGATTAAAAATATGTCTATCGTGGCCGGTCATGCGCCTGATTGCTTGAGCGACATCAGCCCCCGACCTGACCGTATTTGCCTCGAAGGAGGACGGCCTGTCGATGTAGTGTTGAGAGCAGCCTGGAGCTATCTCAAAAATGGGGGCCGAATTGTCACAGCAACAGACAGTCTCGAAGCATTCTATAGCCTCATGCAAACGTTGAGCGCTTTACAAGCCCGCAAAGTGGAAGTTATCCAGTCAGCCGTCAACCGGTTAGAAACACGGGGGATGCAACGAGTTTTAGTGGCACTTGACCCCATCTTCATTCTCAGCGGGGAAAAACCATGACCTTTGCTGAGCAGATGACCCATCTCTTGCAAAGCATCCAGCACTTGGCCTATCCAGCAATCTTACCGTTAAGTGAGTGGCAAATTGCGGCAGAAGGCTCAGAAAACCTATGGCAAACGGTCACGATACCGGCAACATGGGGGGGCTATGACCAAACTATCTGGTGGCAGCGCCATATCACTCTACCCCCAGCCTGGCGTAGCCCCAAAATTGCCTTGCGCATGGATATTCCCGAAGGTTTAGTGTTCCTCAATCACCAGCCCTATTGTGGTATTGACACCCATCACCAAGAAGTTCTATTGCCACCAGGTCTAGAGCCAGAATTGTATATCCAAATCCAAGCTTACAGTGGTCGTAAACCGGAACCAAATCAGTGTCAATTCAGCGAACTGGTAACTATTGACCCAGTGGCTGAAAAATTATATACCTGGTTAGAACATCTCTGGTCCGTGAGTGAGAGTAATGACTGGATAAAGGCCAGTTTGCTCAGGTGGATAGACACAATAGATGACACAGAAATAGATATGGCCAAATGGCTCGAAACGTTACAGGATTTTTTACGTGCTCACACCGTCGCTCCCGCTACTCCCCACATTCATCTCATCGGCCATTCGCATATAGATGTCGTTTGGTTGTGGACGCATCAGGAAACCCGGCGCAAGGTGGGTCGTACATTCAGCACAGCTCTCCATCTCATGCGAGAATTTCCCGAATTTTGTTTCTGCCAGAGTCAAGCCCAATTGTACGCCTACTGTAAACAGGACTATCCCGAACTTTACCGGCAGATACAAAACCAGGTGCAAGCAGGCCGGTGGCAGGTAGAAGGAGCAGTATGGGTCGAACCCGATGGCAATTTAATCAGTGGGGAATCCTGGGTGCGGCAACTGGTGTATGGGCAGCGATTTTTTCAACAGGAATTTGGGGTGACCTGTCGGGTTTTATGGCTGCCGGATACCTTTGGCTATCAGGGCAATTTACCCCAGTTGCTCAAACAGGCCGGCATTGATTACTTTTTCACCACCAAATTGAACTGGAATGATACCCAGGAATTTCCCTATGACTCCTTCTGGTGGCAGGGGATTGACGGGACGCGAGTTTTAGCCCATCAACCACCGGTTGGCCTGGAGGGATTGCTGGGTATCCCTGACCTCGAAAAAACAGGTCAACACTATACGCAGAGAGAGGTTGCACCCGTCGTTCTACAGACCTTTGGATACGGAGATGGCGGTGGCGGAGTGACGCGACAACATTTGCATCTCTACGCATTGGTGCAACCCCTGCGGTTTCCTTTTCCTAGCCACATTTCCAGCCCATTGGCTTTCTTTCAAAACCTCGCAAAGTACGGTGAAAATTTACCTGTCTGGCAAGGGGAATTATATTTAGAAAAACACCGAGGTACTTATACCACCCACAGTCGGGTTAAACAACTGCACCGGCAAGCCGAGCGAGAGTTTTACATCACCGAGCTATTGGCGACCTATGCGTGGTTACAGGGTTATTCCTATCCCGAAGCCCAACTAGAACAAAGCTGGCGGTTGCTTTTGCTCCAACAATTTCACGACATTTTACCTGGTACCTTTATCTCTGACGCTTACCCCCAAATCCTCACGGACTTCGAGCAAATCCTGGCTAATTTATGGACCTTGCGGCAGGACATGGTGAATTGTTGGCAATCAGGCCCTATCACACCAGGCGTCTGGACAATCTGGAACAGCATTCACGCCCTCGACAACGCCTATATTGTCTTGCCAATCCCCCGCAGTGTTGTAGAGTCGTCAGAGAATCCCCTCATTTTACAGGTCAATGGGCAGGTCATTCCCCACCAAATTTTAACTGATGAAAGTTCTATTCCTAGCCTGTACCCTGAACATCATGTACCTGAGTGTGTACATATCCTGGGTCAAATTCCCCATCTTCCTGCTCATAGTTTCACCGAGATTCATCTAGCGCCAGCCAGCACAACAGCAGGATTATCATTAAGCCCCTACTCCCCTCATCTCCAACACCTCGAGAATGAATGTTTACGCCTAACGCTCGACGCCAATGGCAATCTGCAAGAGCTATGGGATAAACGTTTACAGAGAAATCTCTTGGCGGCCAATCAACTGGGAGCAGAAATCAAGCTATTCCTTGACCGGCCTCAGCAGTGGGAAGCCTGGGATATAGATGCTGACTATGCTCAACACGAGTCGCCGCCGCTCGAGTTAACCAATGCCCAAGTCATTGAACAGGGAGTCTTGCGTCAAGGAATTGCGTTTCATTACGAAGTGCAACGGGAAAATGGTTTACATTGCCGCATTAAAAAATCCCTATATCTCTATCGAGAGGCGCCGTTTGTGGAATGTTTTATAGAGGTAGATTTAACCTGCAATTCCTATGCGCCGTGGATCATGAAACTGTTGTTCCCATTGGCTTTGGTTTGCGAGCAAGCGACGTTTGATATTCCCTTTGGCATGATTCAGCGGCACACCGGGAACCCTGCGCAGTTTGAAGTACCAGCATTGACCTGGGCAGACCTATCCAATAGCGATTGGGGTGTGAGTATAGTGAGTCGAGATAAGTATGGGTTTTCAGTGAGCCGGAACCAGATAGGGTTAACGCTCCTGCGAGTCGCCCATTATCCCCATCCCCAGGAACCCTGGCATTTAACGGATACAGCCATAACTGATACAGGCGTTCATCAATTTTGCTGCCGTTTATATCCCCATCCCGGCACCGTTCAAGCCGCCGCAATTGCCCACCAAGCCCGTGAGTTTTTATACCCGCCGCTGCCTTTCCCTGGCCGGTTGGCTGCCCGCATGACCCCGCTTGTTACGATTGATGCGGCCAATTTAATCCTGGCTACGGTTAAAAAGGCAACGGACGCAAGGGGAATTGTGCTACGCATTTATGAAGCCTACGGGCAACCCACTTCCGCCATGATTGCCCCTCAAATACCGGCGCAAGCCATTTGGGAATGTGACTTGCATGAACAGCCTCGGCATTGCCTATCCCAGGGCACGCCATTTCGATTGGATTTCTCACCTTTTGGGGTGAAAACGCTATTGCTCATCCCTGGTTAATAAGGTCAACATTTGCGGGGGCGAGGCGTCGGGTGGATAGAGCAAACTCACCTGCACTAATCGCTTTTGTCCCGGCGCCATATTCATTTCCACCAGCGGTTCCAGCATCTGCCCTCGCCGCAATACCAAATGACTATCCCGCACCCGAGGCAGGCCGGTGTCATCAATGTAACGCACGCGCACGGTGCCCCGGAAAAAGACCTGGGGGGCTGGTGGTTGCCAAAAGCGTAATCCTCCTTCGTTGCGGTCGGTTTTCAAGGGCGATTCCAATCCCAGCACGACCCGGCGAGCTTGGGACTGGCGATTCACCAGGGGCAGGGTCAAGCTGTAATGAACGGTGTAATTGCCGTGGGTGCGATAGGCGGTGTCGGGATAACGAACCAGCATCGGCGCAGTTTGGTCTTG
Organism: Gloeomargarita sp. SKYG116; assembly: GCA_025056115.1. GTDB lineage: Bacteria > Cyanobacteriota > Cyanobacteriia > Gloeomargaritales > Gloeomargaritaceae > Gloeomargarita. The sequence goes on along the minus strand of JANWVM010000007.1, from coordinate 31,991 downwards.
GTCAGTGCCCATACGCCCGCGCGGCAGCAAGCTGATCCCGTAAGAAATGGCATCTCCCGGCGCTGGGATGGCAAGGGTGTCCTGGTTGGGGTCGGTCAAAACGGCCCGCCACAGGGTTCCTAACGCTACACCACTCACCCGGCCATAGCGAAACTGGCCTGCCGGCGCATCCAACGGCGTGGGGGCTAAATCCCGTGGGCCGGCTAGATTGCCCTCGCGCAGCAGTTGTCGCCAGCGTTCTAGGCTAGGGGGTGCTTCCTGGCCATCAGGAGTCACAGTGGCAAATAACCCCAAACTGGCAGCATAAACGGGCTGATCACTGTGTAAACGCAACACGACTGAGCGGGCATTGCGGTTGATCCCCAGGCGACGGGTGGGAATCGGTTGATTCAGCAACACCCGTTCTTCTCCAGGTGGAATCACAACGACAGACGGCGCTAACGGTTGATGCCCCCCCCGCAACAAAAAATCCGTCAGGCGACTCCCCGGCCCGCTATACACCCAACCCAAAGGATTTGGCACCAGCGGTGGCAACGCCACAAAGGGGGCATCCGGTTGGGTCAAGAAACTCGCGCCTTGTCGCAGGGTAATGGTTGCCGGTTGAGGGCCAGGATTGCCAATTAAAAACCCTAGATAAAACGTACGGTCGTCCTGAGCGCCAGGTGCATCAGCGATGTGATGCAAAAACGCAGCAAATTCTCCCCGAAACGCATAGTGCAAATGGGCAGGGGGATGGCGCATCCCCTGGGGCGGAAATGTCGAAAGTAGAATCCCTTCCGTGAACACTAATTCAGGACTGTTGCTATTGAATAAAGGCACCCGATTCAAGCGACCAGTTAAAGGACGCACTGATTGGGGACGAAATACCTCCTGGGGTGAGGGCACTTGCGCCAGTAATGGCAGGAGCAGTAATGCACCAAATGACCCTACAAATCGCATTCGTTAGCGGGGGGGAATCACAGCGATAGCGTCAATTTCTACCCGCACATCTTTAGGCAAACGGGCGACTTGCACACAGGCCCGCGCTGGCGCGTATCCCGCTGGGAAATACTCGGCATAGACCTGATTCATCGCTGCAAAATCGGCCAAGTCCACCAGATAAACGGTTGTTTTGACGACATGCTGCCAGGTACAGCCTGCGGCCTGCAACACCGCCCCCAGATTCTCCATCACCTGCCGCGTTTGAGTGGTAATATCGGCGCCCACAATTTCTCCCTGGGTATTTAACGGAATTTGCCCCGACAAAAAGACCCATGTACCCTGGGCAAGTACCGCCTGCTGATAGGGGCCGACTGGCAGAGGCGCTTGCGCCGTTTGAATGGCTTGAGGAAATTCGGTCATACGTCTCACACTGCCGGACGAATACCGTAGTAGCGAAATTGCAGGTAGTCGTGAATGATTTGGCTGTGGTCAAAACACAATGGATGGGGCACGTCCCACGGCAAAAAAATGCCCACTCCTTTGGCGTCATCCCCGGCTTGGGGGTCGCCGGTCGCTGTAGCAATAAAGACAGTGGCGATGGTGTGCTGTCGGGGGTCTCGCTGGGGGTCGGAGTAGGTGTGAAATTGGGTCACCAACCGCACAGATAACCCCGTTTCCTCCTGCGCCTCTCGACGGGCCGCCTGCGCTAGCGTCTCCCCGTAGTCCACGAATCCCCCTGGAATCGCCCAGCCCAAGGGAGGGTAATGCCGTTCAACAAGCACAAGGGGCCGGTGGGGACGGTCAACCAGTTCAATCAGAATGTCCACCGTCGGAGCAGGGGTGCGCGCAGCCGTCATGCTTATTCTTCCTGTATCTCCAGGTAAAGCTGGCGCAGTTGCTCGGTCAATTCTTGCCCTACCTGCTCGATGAACTCCCCAGCTTGATTTTCGTCGAGGGCATAGCGCTCGCTCACGTCGGGGTCCATGAGATAGTCCCGCAAAGACTCCAACATGACTTCGGCCATCTCCTCGGCGAATTGATCGGCGACGTTGGGACGAAGTGTCATACAGTAGTAAGGCGTAAACGTCATCCATTCATTTTATTGTTACCATGAGCCAGGAATTTCGCCTATCGCTGGACGTAATTAAGTTTGATGAACAGGGTTTAGTGCCAGCGATTGTCCAGGACCACCGAGACGGCATGGTGCTGATGCTCGCCTGGATGAACCGCGAATCCCTGCAAAAAACCCTGGAAACTGGGCGTACCTGGTTCTGGAGTCGCTCGCGTCAACAACTCTGGCCGAAGGGGGAAACCTCCGGTCATGTGCAATGGGTGCGCTGGCTGCGCTATGACTGCGACCACGATGCCCTGCTGATTGGGGTAGAACAGGTGGGGGAGATTGCTTGTCACACCGGCGCTCGCAGTTGTTTTCACCTGGTGGATGACCCCGATGCGGCTCCCCAATTGCCCCCCCCAACTAGCCTGGCCGAACTCTACAACCTGATCTGCCAGCGCCGCGATCAGCCCCAGCCCGGTTCCTACACCAGCCATCTGTTCGAGGGGGGTGACAACCGGATTCTCAAGAAAATCGGCGAAGAAACCGCGGAATTCATCATGGCCTGTAAAGACCGCCAACCGGCAGCGATTGTCAGTGAATGCGCTGATTTGCTGTATCACACTCTGGTAGCCCTGGCCGCCTGCCACGTTCCTTGGTCAGCCATCTTGCAGGAGTTAGAACGACGCCGGCGATGATAAAGTAACGAACAGTCCTTCGTCATGGGAGAAACCCCTCATGTGGCGTTATGTGTTACCAGCGGTGCCGGTCTTGTTCAGCAGCACGGTGGCAGTTGCTCAGCCGCGAGCGTTGAATGTACCGGTGCAACGCGGTGTGACCGTCAGCATTACCAACAATACGGGGCAACCGGTCGTGGTGGAATTACCGGGCCGTCTAGCTCCCCGCACGCTTGCTCATCGCGCCAGTGCCTCATTTCTACTGCAACCCAACGACAGCTTGCTCTACACCCCCAGCGGCAACTTTTTAATTCACGCCGCCGCCAGTTACAATGCCCCCCGCAACACCTTGAGTCTCCTGCTCACCGAACCCGTACCGTCGGCAAAGACACGCGCAGCCTGTTTGTGGACCCCCGCAACCGCGTTTTTATCTTCTAGGGGATTATCCAGACTCGTTACGAGTATGACTAGGTTTGCGCTACAGTAGAGGGGCAACCCAACCCATCTGAGGAAGGATTGGCATATGGCTTACCAATTACCCGAATTACCCTATCCCCAAGACGCCCTGGCGCCCTACATCACGGAAGAGTTGATGAGTTATCACTACGGCAAGCACCATGCGGCCTACGTGACCAACTACAACAACCTGGTCAAGGACACCGAGTATGACCAGATGCCCATTGAGGAGGTGATCAAAAAAACCTACGGTGACCCCAGCAAGGTGGGCATTTTCAACAATGGCGCGCAAGCCTGGAACCATACCTTCTACTGGAACTGCATGAAGCCAGGGGGCGGGGGTGAACCCACAGGCGCGCTGGCGGACAAGATCAAGGCTGACTTTGGCAGCTTTGAGGAGTTCAAAAACGCCTTCAAGCAGGCAGGGGTCACCCAATTCGGCAGCGGTTGGGCCTGGCTGGTGTTGGAAAACGGCACGCTCAAGGTGACCAAAACCCTCAACGCCGATAACCCCTTGTGCTTCAACCAAATTCCCCTGCTGACGATGGATGTGTGGGAACACGCCTACTACCTGGTCTACAAGAACCGGCGGCCTGACTACGCCCAGGACTTCATTGACCACCTGATCAACTGGGATTTTGTCAGCGCTCAGTACGCCGCTGCGACAGCCTAGCTCTGCAAATACAGCATCTTGCGCTGGCAGGGGAGGGATACCCCCCTGTTTTTTTGTCGCTACAGTTCAGTCATCTATGCTGGTCCCGCCTTAGGTCACTGGGGGCAGCCCTGCCTTGTTTTTTTCTGAATCCCCTCATTTCCCTGACTATCGGGGCATAGACTTTGACAACATTGCTGTTGTTAAAGTAGTCTAAAGATACTTAAGAAACGTGTAGATTGTTTTAGTTAATGGCTCCTATGACCAGTCCTGATGTTTCGTTGGACCCGGTGCGGGTATATTTGCGCGAGATTGGCCGGATTCCCCTTCTCAGTCATGCGGAGGAGGTGGCCCTTGGACGCCAGGTGCAGGCGTTGACCCAGCTTCAGGAAAAACGGGCCGAACGGGAGCGACAACTCGGGCGCCCGATTACCCAGCAGGAGTGGGCCGAGTATGTGGGTTGCTCGGTTGAGGAGCTAGAGCGGCGATGCAAAGCGGGCGAACAGGCCAAGCGCAAGATGATTGAGGCCAACCTCCGGCTAGTGGTCTCGGTGGCGAAAAAGTACGTCAAGCGCAATGTAGATTTGTTGGATTTGATTCAAGAGGGGACGATTGGGATGCAGCGGGGGGTGGAAAAATTTGACCCCAGCAAGGGCTATCGCTTCAGCACCTATGCTTACTGGTGGATTCGCCAGGCGATTACCCGCGCCATCGCCGAAAAAAGCCGCACCATTCGGTTACCCATCCATATCACCGAAAAGATGAACAAGTTCAAGCGGGTGCAGCGGGAACTGGCCCAGCAGTTAGGACGGTCGCCCAGCATTGATGAACTGGCCCAAGCCTTGGAGCTAACCCCCAACCAAGTACGGGAATACCTGGAACGGATGCGGCATCCCCTGTCGTTGGACGTCAAAGTAGGGGATAACCTGGACACCGAACTAGGGGATTTACTCGAAGACCAGGGGATGAGTCCTGAGGAATACGCCGCCCAAAACGCCTTGATGAGCGATATCGCCAGCGTGATCAATGACTTGACGCCCCAACAACGGCAGGTGATCCGCCTGCGTTACGGCCTCGATGGCGAGACGCCCCTGACCCTCTCTCGCATTGGCGAACTCATGAATATCAGCCGCGAGCGGGTGCGCCAGATTGAACGGGAAGCCCTGACCCGCCTCAAACGCCGCCGCAGCGACATGCGTCATTATCTAGCCGGTTAGCGTCGCCAGTTCACCTTGGGTAGGATTTGGTTCATATCCACCCGGTGCTTATAGCGGATAGCGAAATTCAGCAGCGAATCCAGCAGCGAATCCGATAGGTAGTGGGGTTGCAGCCCTAAATCTAATAATTTGGTGTTTTTCGCGTTGTAGTAGTGTTCCTCCTGTTCCACACGGGGGTTGTCCAGGTGGTTAATCGTGACTTTTAACCCCATCGCTGCCCCCGCCTGTTGCACTTTTTGGGCCAGCTCCAGCACGGTGAATTGTTCCGTGAACTGGTTAAACACCCGAAATTCCCCTGGTTGGGCCGGATGGTTCACTGCCAGTTCCACGCAGCGCACTGTATCCCGGATGTCTAGGAAACCGCGGGTTTGCCCGCCCTTGCCATAAACGGTCAGGGGATGCCCAATCGCCGCCTGGATGCAGAACCGGTTCAGCGCCGTGCCGAAAATGCCGTCGTAGTCCAAGCGGTTAATCAGGGCCTCGTCCATGCCGCATTCTTCGGTTAGCACGCCGTAGACCACCCCCTGGTTCAAATCCGTCGCCCGCAGGCCCCACACCCGGCAGGCAAAGTGGATGTTGTGGGAATCGTGCACCTTGCTCAGGTGATACATTGAACCTGGTTGTTTGGGATAGGGCAGGGTGTCCTTGCGGCCATTGTGCTCGATGGTGATGTAGCCCTCCTCAATGTCAATGTTGGGCGTGCCGTATTCCCCCATCGTGCCTAGCTTCACCAGGTGACAGTCGGGAAACTCCTCCTTCATGGCGTAGAGAATGTTCAACGTCCCCACCACGTTGTTCACCTGGGTCAGCACTGCGTGTTCCCGGTCAATCATGGAAAAGGGGGCCGAGCGCTGTTCCCCAAAATGCACAATCGCTTGGGGTTCAAACTGGCGCAGGGATTTGATGAGAAATTGGTAATCCGTAATATCGCCCAAAAATAAATCAATTTTCCGTCCGGTCAGTTCGTACCAACGGCGCAAGCGCTCTTGAATTGGCGTAATCGGGGTCAGGGTTTCCACCTGCAATTGCATATCCCAATAGCGCCGGATCAAGCTATCCATAATGCCGACCCGATGGCCGCGGTTGGATAAATACAGGGCTGTCGCCCAACCACAGTAACCGTCCCCACCAATGACCAGAACGTTCATAACCTCTTGCCCATCTTTTGCGATATTTGTTTAATGTACCAGTTTTGGGGATCACTCCGGCGTACTATTCCTTGGGGCGCAGGGTGAAGCACGGTTGTTGGTTTCAGCTCTGACCAGCTCAAGGGGCGTGACTGTAGAATGGGGCTGGAATAAAGCCGTCGGTTGATGATGAAAACGCGCTACATCGGTCAATGGCTTGGAGTTGGTCTGAGTTTAGTATTCTTGGGGGTTACGCCCGCATTTGCGCAGAAATCGCCCCTAAGTCCCGCCCTGCAAACTTACTTTGACCACCTAGAGCGCGGACAGGAAGCCTTGACGTTGCGGGAATATACAGTGGCCGTTGCTGCCTTTACCCAGGCGATTCAGGTGCAACCCCAGCGTTTTGAAGCCTATTACCAGCGCGGGCAAGCCTACAGTTTCTTGGGACAGGACGCCGCCGCCTTGGCCGATGCAGAGAAAGCCATTCAACTCAATCCGACCTATGCCCCGGCCTACACCTTGCGGGGGCTGCTCCGGTTTCGCCATCGCAAGGAACTCGAACCCGCCTTGGCCGATTTGAACCAGTCGTTGGCGCTGGACCCCCAGCAAGCAGCGGTTTACGGATTGCGGGGTACGATTAAGCGGCAGATGCAGGATATTGCCGGTGCTATCGCTGATTTTGAGCAGGGGATTCAAGTCGCTCGCGCCCGCAAGCAATTTTCCCTCTACAAAGCCCTGGAGCGGGAACTGGAGCGCACCAGGCAAATGCAACGCTAGTGTCTAAATCAATTGGGGGAGTTGCCCAGTTTGATACCAGGTCAGTAGAATTTTTCCCTCCTGGTCAGTAAAGCCGGCCAAGGGGTCCACCCAGATCAGATGCGGGTCGGCAGGGGCGAACAATTCTGCCATGTCGTCTAAGGCCACCCAGCTACAGGCTTGTTCACTGGCGAGAAAGGCCTCGATTTCGCGGCGACGGCCCCCAGGGCACAGCCCATCGGGGAGAATTGGTGTCATGCCCACAACACGGGGCCGTAAGGGCGGGCTAAACAACGACCGTAACGCTTCAAAGGGATGCCCATGCCGCCATGCTGAACTGATCACAATGTCCAGGTAGGGGAGGGTTAGTAAGCACTGTTCCACGAAGGGCAAGCGAGTCAAAGGTTCTTCCCCCTCCGCGTGCAACACCCCGTCAAAGTCCAGAAACAGCAACTTGCGCATAACGCGGCGAGCCACGAGTCCGCTCCCATTTTATGCAGCTCACCTTGAGAACCAACCTAACTGTGGAGTCTCCCCATCCCTGAAGCCACAATCATTGAGCCGATGCCGGTGTCGGTAAAAATTTCTAGCAAGAGCGCGTGGGGCAACCGGCCATCGAGAATGTGCGCTGCTTTTACGCCCTGGGCCAGCGACCGCACGCAGCAGTTTACCTTGGGGATCATCCCACCCCGGATCACCCCTTGCTCAATCAGCTCTCGGGCTTGCTGGATATTTAAGAAATGGTATAGGGTGCTGGGGTCTTTGGGGTCCCGGAGAATGCCAGGGGTGTCGGTGAGCAAAATTAACTTCTCAGCCCCTAGCGCGGCAGCAATTTCTCCAGCGACCGTATCGGCGTTGATGTTGTAGGCTTGGCCGGTTTCATCAGCGGCGACGCTGGACACCACAGGGATATAGCCTGCCTGGATCAGGGTCTCTAATAAATGGGTTTCCACGCTTTTGACTTCCCCCACAAAACCGATGTCGTCTGAACCTTCGGGCCGCGCTTGGATCAGATGACCATCCACACCGGCCACTCCCACTGCTCTGCCCCCTGCTTGGTTAATCAAACGCACAATCTCTTTATTCACCCGCCCCACTAGCACCATTTCCACCACCTCCATCGTGGCAGCATCCGTGACCCGCAACCCATTTTTGAACTGGGGCGCAATACCCAACTTATCCAGCCAAGCATTAATCTCCGGCCCGCCGCCATGCACTAAGATTGGGCGAATCCCAACACAGGACATGAACACGACATCGCTGATCACCTGCTGTTTTAAGGATTCATCTTTCATCGCTGCCCCGCCGTACTTGATGACGATGGTTCGCCCGGCGAACTTCTGAATGTAAGGCAAGGCTTCGCTGAGTACCTGGACGCGGTCTTGATTGGTCAGCATGGCGCTGCGGCTGGCAATTTTCCCATTTAGCTTACCGAAATTCTGAGAAACTGGGAGAGGGTTGACGTTCTCATTTTTCATCTATGAGTAGCGATACCGTCTTCGGCCGCATTATCCGCAAGGAAATTCCCGCCACTATCGTCCATGAAGATGAACACTGCCTCGTCATCCAAGACATTAACCCCCAGGCGCCTGTGCACCTGCTAGTTATCCCCAAGGAACCCATCCCCCGCATTTCCGAGGCCCAACCTGAACACCAGGCCCTGCTCGGACACCTGCTGCTCACGGCAAAACAAGTAGCCCAAGCGCACAACCTAACCCAGGGCTACCGGCTGGTGATTAATGACGGCCCCCAAGGTGGTCAGACCGTCTATCACCTCCACATCCACGTCCTCGGTGGACGAGAGATGGGCTGGCCGCCCGGTTGACCCCCTTAGCCACAAAAATATAAAAACCCTGTAACAGTCCTTCACAAAACCCGACATTTGGGCTAATATACAGCCAGGGAGTTTTCCCTCAGTGTTGTCGTTTACTGGACTTATACGACCATGACTGTAACCCTGGAACGTCGTTCGAGCGTTAGCCTGTGGGAGCAGTTTTGCCAGTGGGTGACCAGCACAGACAACCGGCTGTATGTGGGCTGGTTTGGTGTGTTGATGATCCCCACCCTGCTGACTGCCACAGCTTGCTTCATCATCGCGTTTATTGCGGCTCCCCCGGTGGACATCGACGGGATTCGTGAGCCGGTGTCTGGTTCCTTGCTGTACGGCAATAACATCATCACGGCTGCAGTGGTGCCCTCCTCCAACGCAATTGGGATGCACCTGTACCCGATTTGGGAAGCAGCCTCCATGGATGAGTGGCTGTACAACGGTGGCCCCTACCAGTTGATCGTTCTGCACTTCCTGATCGGCGTGTTCTGCTACATGGGTCGGGAGTGGGAACTGTCCTACCGGTTGGGGATGCGGCCCTGGATTTGCGTGGCCTACTCCGCGCCAGTGGCGGCTGCGACTGCCGTGTTCCTGATTTACCCGATCGGCCAAGGTTCCTTCTCTGATGGGATGCCCTTGGGGATTTCCGGTACGTTCAACTTCATGCTGGTGTTCCAAGCCGAGCACAACATCCTGATGCACCCCTTCCATATGCTGGGTGTGGCCGGTGTGTTCGGTGGTGCTCTGTTCTGCGCCATGCATGGTTCTCTGGTGACTTCCTCTCTGATCCGGGAAACCTCCGAGGATGAGTCCCAGAACTACGGCTACAAGTTCGGCCAAGAAGAAGAAACCTACAACATCGTTGCGGCTCACGGCTACTTCGGGCGGTTGATTTTCCAATACGCCAGCTTCAACAACAGCCGTTCGCTGCACTTCTTCCTGGCGGCTTGGCCGGTGGTGGGCATCTGGTTCACCTCGCTGGGCATCAGCACCATGGCCTTCAACCTGAACGGCTTCAACTTCAACCAGTCTGTGGTGGATAGCCAAGGTCGTGTGATCAACACCTGGGCGGATGTGATCAACCGGGCCAACCTGGGGATTGAAGTGATGCACGAGCGCAATGCGCACAACTTCCCCTTGGACTTGGCTTCTGCCGAACCGGTTGTGGCTCCGGCGATCAATGGCTAACTGATACTGGTTAAGTTCAGAACCTCAGTGTGAGGAGCAGTTCACCCCCAACCCTGGGGGTATTTTTTTGCGGGTGGTTTTCGGAGAGATATAGCTGCGCTGCTTCAGTTTGTCAGGAAGATGAGAGAAAAACCAAAGGTGGGGCTACGCCCTGCGACCCAAGGCTATAACAAGCAGAAATGGCTTAGCCATATCAGAAAATTCAGAACGGAGATGTACCTGGCGACTCCAACGACAACTACAGGTTAGGGGATGGGAAAACCCAGGACGGGGCTGCGCCTTGCGACCTAAGACAAGCTTAAATAACCTAGCTATCGCATCTACGACTCGGCTACGAAAAACGATGCTTTTTCTCCCCATTTGTTGGATATTCAGATTAGGATAGAACCAATTTGAAGTAGCGTGGACGGGATTTATGACCAATACAACCCCCCTCGGTGTCGTCATTCAAGGGTCGCTGACGCAAGGTTTAGAAGTGCGGTTGCACCCCGATGTCTCGGTAGAAGATTTACGGGTGGGGAAATTTCTAGTGGTGCAGGGACGGCGCGCCCGCTTTTTTTGTATGCTGACGGATGTGGTATTGGGAACGGCCAGCCCTCGCATTCTCGCTGACCCTCCCGATCCCCGCAATCAATTTCTCACACAAGTGTTGGCTGGTACGGGTACCTATTCCACCATCAACCTCAGCCCCATGTTGGTGTTAGTCACGGGTGATGGGGACCAACCGATGGAATTACTGCCAGTCAAAACAGTGCCCAGTCATTTCAGTCAAGTTTATGAGGCGTCTGAGCAGGATTTCCGGTCGGTATTTGGCTGGGAAGATGACCCGCACCGGCGCAATTTTGCTATTGGTCGGCCTTTGGACATGGATGTCCCTATCTGTATTGACCTCAATCGGTTTGTCGAGCGCAGTAATGGCATTTTTGGGAAATCCGGAACCGGCAAATCCTTTCTCACCCGGCTACTCTTGTGCGGCATCATTCACAAACAGGCAGCAGTGAATTTGATTTTCGACATGCACTCGGAGTATGGCTGGGAGGCGATGAAGGAGGGCAAGGAAGTTTCCACGGTTAAAGGGTTAAAACAGCTATTTCCAGACCAAGTGCAGATTTATACCCTTGACCCAGCCTCCACCAAGCGACGGGGCGTACCCCAGGCGCAAGAACTATGGATTAGCCTCGACCAAATTGAAGTAGAGGATTTGGAATTGCTACGGGAGGTGCTGAATCTGTCGGAGGCGAGCATTGAAAATGCCAATATCCTGCGGGCGGAATATGGCAACCAGTGGATTAGCCAGCTTCTCCAGTTATCGAATGACGAAATTCAGGAATTTTGCCAAACTCGCCGGGGCAGTCCAGCCGCCATTATGGCCCTGCAGCGCAAGCTTCAGCGCTTAGAAAACTTGTCTTATATTCGCTCGGCGTCGGCCAATAATTACGTTCAACAAATTCTGCGGGACTTGGATGCAGGGAAACATGTGGTGATTGAATTTGGCTCCCAGTCCAATTTACTGGCCTACATGTTGGCTACCAATATCATCACCCGCCGGATTCATAGCTCCTATGTGAAAAAAGCCGAGAAATTTTTACAATCCAAAGACCCGAACGACCGGCCCCGGCAACTGGTCATCACCATTGAGGAGGCCCACCGTTTTCTGAATCCCGCCGTTGCTCACCAGACAATCTTCGGCACGATTGCGCGGGAGATGCGGAAGTATTTTGTGACCCTGCTGGTGGTGGACCAGCGCCCGTCGGGGATCGATAACGAGGTGATGTCGCAAATTGGCACCCGAATTACGGCGCTGTTGAATGATGAAAAAGACATTGACGCCATTTTTACGGGCATTGCGGGTAGCCAGGGGTTGCGTTCGGTACTGGCCAAGCTGGACTCCAAGCAGCAGGCGCTGGTACTCGGCCACGCGGTGCCTATGCCGGTGGTGATGCAAACCCGTCCCTATGATGAGGCTTTTTACCAAGCGCTGGGTTATCTCGACCATCAACAGGACCGGGAGAAAGTGTTGGCTCGCGCCCGTTCCGCCCGGCGGGATTTGGGGTTGTAGGGAACTCTGGCAGGGCGGCAACCGTCTCTTGTCAGGCACTATCCATCTTTGAAATACTGGAGTAAGTAAAGGATGAAATCTCGTTCAGGAGTCAATCCGCTATATCTTGGGCCACGTATGAATTTACACAAGGATACATTTGGTTTATCATGTTAATAGAGAAACTCATCGCTGTAACGTTAAGCGACGGTAGGCGTTGGCTAGTTGGCGAACCGGTAGGCTACGAGGGGCACTTTGGCTAAGGCGTGGCGCTGGTTACAGAAATCCAAATGAAGGTGACTGGGACGTAGCCTTGAGCCTGAGGTATGGCAAGTGTCCCTGAACTAATTTCTTTTGGAACTAACGCTTGATCTCCCCCACCCTATGGATGAACCCATGATGCACGACTACCCTGATCTTCCCAACGATGACTTGGACAATGACCTGGTCAGCCCGGCGGAGTTGGATACTGGGCGACGGGGGTCGGTCACACCTGACATGGTGCGCACCTACCTGCAGGAAATTGGGCGGGTGCCGCTACTGACCCATGAAGAGGAAATCGTGTATGGCAAACAGGTGCAACAAATGATGCGCCTGCTGGAGTTGCGCGACCAGATGGCGGCAGAGACGGGACAACCGCCTGACGAAGAAGCATGGGCCAAGCGGGCAGGCCTGTCGGTGGAAGAGTTGCGCCAAATCCTCCGGCGGGGCCAGCGGGCCAAACAGCGGATGATTGAGGCCAATTTGCGGCTGGTGGTGTCGATTGCGAAGAAGTACCAGAAGCGCAATCTGGAGCTGCTGGACCTGATTCAGGAGGGAACGCTGGGGCTGGAACGGGGGGTGGAAAAGTTTGACCCCACGCGCGGCTACAAGTTCTCGACCTATGCCTACTGGTGGATTCGCCAGGCGATCACCCGCGCGATTGCCCAGCAGGCCCGCACGATCCGGCTGCCAATTCACATCACGGAAAAGCTGAACAAGATCAAGAAAACGCAGCGGGAGTTGTCCCAGCAGTTGGGCCGTTCCCCGACGCCATCGGAAATTGCCCAGGCCCTCGAGCTGGAGCCGGCCCAGATTCGCGAATACCTGACGATGGCACGGCAACCGATTTCCATGGACCTGCGCATCGGCGACAACCAGGACACGGAACTGGGCGAACTCCTAGAGGATAAGGGGATGTCGCCGGAGGACTTCACCACTCGCGAAGCGCTGCGGGGCGACCTGGAGCGGTTGATGGCGGAATTGACGCCCCAACAACGGGAGGTCATCAGCCTGCGATTTGGTCTGCATGACGGCAAGGAGCTGTCCCTGTCCAAGGTGGGCAAGCGGCTGAACCTCTCGCGGGAGCGGGTACGGCAACTGGAACAACAGGCGCTGGAACACCTGCGGCGGCGGCGGGTGAATATCCGGGAGTATCTGGCCAGCTAGGTGGCGATTCCCCGTGTCATTCTGAAACCAGGGCGGGAAAAGTCGCTCCAGCGTTATCATCCCTGGGTGTTTTCAGGCGCAGTCGCGCGGGTGGTGGGCCATCCGCAACCAGGAGCAACGGTTGGGATTTACGCGCACACTGGGGCGCAGTTGGGCTGGGGGGCGTGGTCGCCGCAATCCCAAATCAGTGTGCGGGTCTGGAGCTTTAACCCTGATGAGGTCATTGACCAGCAGTGGTGGCGCACTCGCATTCAACAGGCGCTGGTGCGGCGGCAACCTTTGGCCCAACGTCCCGATTTGGATAGCTATCGCCTGGTTTACGCCGAAGCGGATGGCTTGCCGGGGGTCATCGTGGACCGCTATCGGGACGTGATAGTTGTGCAATTGCTCAGTTGGGGAGCGGAATTTTGGCGGGACACCCTTGGGCAATTACTGACGGAGTTCTATCCAGGGGCCACGATTTACGAACGGTCAGACGCCGATAGTCGCGCCAAGGAGGGATTGCCGCCCCGCACGGGTTTGCTCACTGGCGCCGAAATACCGGAATTGATTCCCATCCAGGAGTACCAAAACCGGTTTTGGGTGGATGTGCAGCGGGGTCACAAGACTGGTTTTTATTTAGACCAACGGGAGAACCGGCAAGTCGTGCAGCGGTATTGCCAGGGAGGTACAGCCCTGAATTGTTTTGCCTATACAGGAGGATTTACGGTGAGTTTGTTGCGGGCCGGTTGCCAGCACGTCACCCAGATTGATAGCGCAGCCAGTGTTCTGGATTTGGCGCAAAAAAATGTGGCATTCAACAGTTTGGATAGCCAGCGAGTGACCAGTGTAGTTGGGGATGTATTTCAGGTGTTACGCCAGTATCGGGACGCAGGCCGCCGTTTTGACCACATTATCTTGGACCCGCCGAAATTTGCCGATACGCAAGCCCAAATCCCGAGAGCGGCTCGCGGGTACAAAGACATTAATCTTCTGGCGATGAAATTACTTAAACCGGGTGGTTTTTTGGTGACATTTTCCTGCTCGGGATTGGTGAGCGCCGACTTGTTCCAAAAAATCCTGGCAGCAGCTGCCATTGACAGTGGCCGCACCGTGCATTTGCTCCAACCATTGGGGCAACCCTGGGACCACCCCATCAATTTGTGCGTGCCGGAGGGGGCCTATCTGAAGGGCTGGGTGTGTCAGGTGACTTGACCCGATTGAGGTAGCGATAGGTCTGGCGCGACAGTTCCTGGAGTAATTGCACGGCGCGGGGGTCGTTGTAAGCGCTCTGGACAAAGATGGCAATTAAATAACGTTGACCCGTTGCCGTGTCCACCACACCCGCATCGCCGATGATGAAACCAATGTCGCCCGTTTTATGACCAATCACGGCACCTGGCCCTAGTCCCGCCGGTAACAAACTCCGGTTCTCTGTACTGCGCAGGATGTGTAGCAACCAATCCCGGCTGCGGCGCGACAGAAATTCTCCCCGTTCAATGATGGCTAAGGTATGCACCAGGTCGGCAGCGCTGGTGGTGTTAGTGCCCTTGAGGTCGGGCAAGAGATTGCGAATCACCGTTGTCTGCAGGCCCCATTCTTCAAACTGCCGGTTGACCACCTCTTTGCCCCCCAGCCGGGCCAGGATCATGTTGGTGGCTGTGTTGTCGCTGATCACAATCATGCGGGTAGCGGTGTCCAGCAAGCTGAAGGTCGTTCCCACCGGTTGAAACTGCATGTTTCCTGAGCCACCGGCCACCAGGGCTTTGGTCATGGTCAACCGTTCATCTAAACGCACTTTCCCCTGGTCCCACGCCTGAAACAGGGCTAGCAGTAAGGGTAACTTGATCGTACTGGCTGCCGAGACTGCTCTAGTACCGTTGATGTCTAGGTATTCGCCGCTATCCAAATCCACCGCATATATGCTTACCTGCATCTGGGGCTGGCGCTGGATCAGGGATAGCAACTGCTGTTGCAATGGTGTCATCTCGCCCCGGCGGGGAATGAGCTCTTCAAGGGTGGTCGCTCGCACCGGTTGAGGCATCAAAGCCGGTTGGTCCGGCGCTGGGGGCCAGAAAAAACTCTGCCAGGTGGGGGGACGGTCTTGCGGGCGCAAGGGAAACGGGCCTAGCCGGTCGTGACCTTGGCTCAACCAGATGTGCAGCCCAGTACCTGTTAATACCCCCAACCCTACCCCCAAAAGACCCAAGCGTAGCGCACTCAAGAGGAATACTTGCCACCAAGGTTGCGCACGTTTTTTGAGAGGCCAGCGCGTTTGCAGGTCGGTTTGGCGATAGTTCTTGGTCATCGTGCCCCCTTTTGGTGGTCATTGTATCCCGCTGGCGGCTTGTCTATCACCTGGGCAAACGCAGCCACTGGGCACTCCCTGGGAAGCAGCTACTTTAGCAACTGTCACCGGTTGTGTCTCTTGGGCGCAGGGCTAAGCCTCGTTTTGAGTGTTCTCACGCCGCCGCCAATGGGCGAGCAATGGCTGTCCCGGTCAAACTAAACGCCCGCGCTTCGGTGATTTGCACCGGCACCAACTGCCCTGGCTCTGTTGCCCCTGCGACAAACGTTAGCCGGTTGGTGCGCGTCCGGCCCATTCCCTGCGTCGGGTCTTTGGGATTCACACCTTCAATTAACACTTCCTCTACTCGTCCTAAATACCGCTGGGACCGCCGGGCCGCCACTTGCGCTACCAGATGATTCAACCGTTGCAGCCGGTCTTGTTTGACCTCATCAGGGACTTGATTGGGCCAGGTCGCTGCCGGTGTGCCGGGTCGGGGCGAGTAGGCGGCTGTATTCAGTTGGTCAAAGCCCACCTCTTCCACCAGGCGCAATGTCTGTTCAAATTGGGCTTCCGTTTCCCCTGGAAATCCCACAATCGCATCCGCGCTGATGGCCGCATCGGGAAGGTAATGCCGGATTTTTTCAATGATTTGGAGATAGCGCTCCCGGGTGTAGCCCCGTTGCATCGCCTTGAGAATGTCGTTATCCCCCGATTGAAATGGGATGTGGAAGTGCTCACACACCTTGGGCAACTCAGCGCAGGCGCGGATTAAACGTTCAGTGAAGTAGCGGGGATGGCTGGTCACAAACCGGATACGTTCAATGCCCGGCACATCATGGATGAAATACAGCAAATCGGTCAAAGTCACCCGATAGCGCCCGTCTGGTCGCGTTCCCAGGTCTCGCCCGTAGGCATCTATGTTTTGCCCCAGCAGCGTGACTTCCTTATAGCCCTGTTCCGCCAAACCGATGATCTCGTTCTTGATAGCCTCCGGTTGCCGGGATTGCTCTTTCCCCCGCACCAACGGTACGACACAGTACGTGCAGTGCTCGTTGCAGCCGTAAATCACATTCACCCAGGCGGTGACGCGACTGCTGCGCCGGGGCTTAGTGATGTCTTCAATAATGTCAATTTCATCCGTGGCGACCACCTGCTGCCCTTGCTCCACTTGCGCCAGCAAATCACCCAGCCGGTTGGCGTACTGCGGCCCCATCACCAGGTCCAATTCCGGCACCCGCCGCAATAGCCGCTCCCCTTCCTGCTGCGCGACGCAACCAGCCACCACGAGCGTTAAGTGGGGATTGTCCCGTTTCCGCTTCGCTTGCCGCCCCAAGTAGGAGTAGACTTTTTGCTCAGCGTTGTCCCGAATCGTACAGGTATTGTACAGCACTAAATCGGCCTGGTCTTCGTCTTCTACCGGCTGCCAGCCCAATTCCTCCAAAATCCCGGCCATGCGTTCCGAGTCGGCCCGGTTCATTTGACACCCAAAGGTAACGATGTGATAAGTGCGGGGCATGCCTAACTAGAAGCCGAAACAAACAATCATCATGATTTCGCAGATATCTATTATAGGGTCACGCCTTCGGAGCCGTTGACCGCAATAACGCGATTCTGGTCATCCAACAGCAGTACACGTGGCGCGTGCTGGGGCCATTGGTCGCTCGGGAGCAAACCGTAGGTCATGATAATCAACCGGTCGCCCACTTGACCACAATGGGCTGCTGCCCCGTTGAGTTCGATGCGTCCAGAACCTGCGGGTGCTGGGATCACATAAGTCATTAACCGTTGCCCGTTGCTAATATTGGCCACCTGCACTTGCTCATAGGGCAAAATCCCCGCTTTATCGAGCAAATCGGCGTCAATCGCAATGCTGCCCACATAGTCCAAGTAGGTGCCAGTCAAGCGGGCATTGTGCAATTTACTCAGTAAAAACATGCGCCACATGGGGGCTTACTTCTGGGTTTGATACGCGGCAATCGCCTGGGCAATCAAGGGTTTCACCGCATAGACATCTTTCCATTCCCCGATTTCAACTTTTTTGTTCTCCAGGTTCTTGTAGGTGCGGAAAAATTCGGCAATTTCCGCCAAACGGTGGGATGGGACATCGCTCAGGGATTTGTAGTTGGCATAGCGGGGGTCGTCCGCCGGTACGCACAGCAATTTTTCATCTCGTTCCCCCTTGTCAACCATCTCCAACATACCGATGGGCCGGGCCACGACTAAACAACCGGGAAAGGTGGGTTCGTCCATCATGACCAAACCATCCAAGGGGTCGCCGTCCTCCCCCAGGGTGTTGGGAATAAAGCCATAGTCAAATGGATATTGCACAGACGAGTACAACACCCGGTCGAGCTTGATCACCCCAAGTTCCTTGTCCATCTCGTACTTGTTGCGCGAACCGCCGGGAATTTCAATGATCAGATGCACCAGACCGTCGGCAGGCTGGGGGGGAATACGACTCAGGTCCACAGGCGTCCCTCAAACAGCAGAACACTCTTGATTGTACCGGCAAACGGTTTTGGCTAACAGCAACCGCCGGGGTCCGCCCAGCCAGGTGCGCCAGGTCCATTCCCACCGCTGCACCCGGTAGCCCAACTGTTCGTACAGGCGCCGCGCAGCCCAGTTGTCCTCCATCACGTGCAGGTACAGATGCTCTTGAGGCCAAGCCTGCACTGCCTGTTCCGCCACCTGGAGTAATTCCCGCCCAATGCCCTGTCGCCGATAGGCCGGTGCAACCGCCAAGTTAGCCAAATAGATGTACTGCACATGCAGCCATTGTCGTTGACTCAACTCCACCGCGCCAACTAGCACCGACTCCCGCCAGCTGCCCAACCAGAGAATCTTGTCGCCGTCCCGCTCCAGGCGCTGCTTAATATCCTGTGCAATGGTGCGTTGCCAGAGGGGGATACACCACCCTCCCAGATAGATAGGCGGCGGGAAACACTCGGCCAGTAACTGCGCCAGGGGACCAATATCCTGTAGCCCGAGCGGTCGCGTCGCCAACGTTACCCCTGTTTGGCCAGGAATTTTTCCAACTCCCGGATTTGCGCCTCGTCCACCTTAGTCTGCATGGGGCAGAACTTGGGGCCGCACATGGAGCAGAATTGCGCGGATTTGAAAATCTCCTCCGGCAGCGTTTCGTCGTGGTACTCCCGCGCCCGTTCCGGGTCCAAGGCCAATTCGAATTGCCGGTTCCAGTCAAAGGCATACCGCGCCCGCGACAATTCGTCATCCCGGTCCCTGGCCCCTGGCCGATGTCGCGCAATGTCTGCCGCGTGAGCCGCAATCTTGTAAGCAATCAGGCCGTTGCGCACATCTTCAGCGTTGGGGAGTCCCAAATGCTCCTTGGGCGTGACGTAACAGAGCATCGCCGCCCCATACCACCCAGCCATGGCAGCCCCAATCGCCGAGCTGATGTGGTCATACCCCGGTGCAATGTCCGTCACCAGCGGCCCCAGCACATAAAAGGGCGCTTCTGAACATTCCTCCATTTGCTTTTTCACATTAAATTCAATCTGGTCCATCGGCACATGACCAGGCCCTTCCACCATCACCTGCACGTCATGCTCCCAGGCTTTACGGGTCAATTCCCCCAGGGTTCTCAACTCTGCCAATTGCGCTTCATCCGACGCATCATGCAGGCAACCGGGGCGCAGAGAATCCCCCAGGCTAAACGATACATCATACTTTTTGAAAATTTCGATGATGTCCCGGAAGTGGGTGTAAAGGGGGTTTTGCTTGTGGTGGTGCAACATCCAGCGGGCCATAATCCCACCCCCCCGCGAGACAATCCCCGTAATCCGGTTTTTCACTAGCGGCAGGTACTCCATCAAAATGCCCGCATGGATGGTCATGTAGTCCACCCCCTGCTTGGCCTGTTTTTCAATCACATCCAGGAACACTTCCGGGGTCAACTTGTCCAGATTGCCATGCACGGACTCAAAGGCTTGGTAAACGGGAACCGTCCCCACCGGCACGGGCGAATTTTGAATAATTGCTGTGCGAATGGCATCCAGATCGCCCCCACCCGTGGACAAGTCCATCACCGTGTCGGCGCCGTATTTCACCGCTAGGGCTAGTTTCTCCAATTCTTGCTGGATATCGGACGAATTGGGCGACGCGCCGATGTTGGCATTGACCTTGCAGCGGGAAGCAATCCCGATGCACATCGGCTCCAGATTTTCGTGATTGATATTGGCGGGAATGATCATTCGCCCCCGCGCCACTTCTTCCCGGATCAGCGTTGCCGGTAGTTGCTCACGCCGGGCCACATACTCCATCTCTTCAGTAATCACACCCTGCCGTGCATAGTGCATCTGGGTGACGTTGGCCTGACCCCGGCGAGGGGCAACCCAAGCAGTCCGTAAATGCGCCATATGAACACCTCAAGAAATGTTAGCTTCCCTCCGCCGGTATGACCCGGTTCAGG
The DNA here is from genome assembly GCA_025056115.1 of Gloeomargarita sp. SKYG116. Lineage (GTDB taxonomy): Bacteria > Cyanobacteriota > Cyanobacteriia > Gloeomargaritales > Gloeomargaritaceae > Gloeomargarita. Next base: position 11,951 of record JANWVM010000007.1, on the reverse strand, counting down.
TTCTTAGGGTATGCTCTCAGCCCCGTGACGGGCACCCCTAGCTAAATGTATCTGCCATTTTACCACGGGGAGGCATGGGCCGGGAAAAGTGAAGTTTTCTCGCGGTTTACCGAAGCAGAGAACGGCTTTTTCGCTATGGTTGAGAGGGGGGAAATTTGGAGAGCGCCGATGGATGTCAAAACGGTTGTGCTGGGATTGACGGTGGTGTTTACCCTGGCGACCTTGTACTTTGGCACGCGCAACGGTTTTTACGACACGGACAACTACCACGGCAACGGTTCGGCCCACTAACTAGGGGTCCATGACCCTGGCCTGCCGGGTTTACAGTCCGGGCCACAACGGGGCGGGAGTCTGTTTGGTGGCGCATGTCGGACCGTACCGGCTGATGCTGGACTGTGGGTTATCGCGGTTAGACCCCTACTTTGATTTGACGCCGCCAGCGGACTGGGTCATTTGCTCCCATGCCCATCCCCAACACGCCCGCGGACTGCTGGCCCTGCACCGTGGCTTTCCTGATTTACCCATTTACACCAGTGAAGTGACCCATCGGTTGCTGCCCCTGAATTGGCCGGTCGAGGAAGGTTTATCAGGGTTGGGTACGATATTGCCCTGGCGGTTGCCGGTGCATCTTGCGCCCGATTTGACGGTGGAACTGATCCCGGCTGGGCATTTACCGGGGGCCGCCCTGGTGTGGGTGCAGTATGATACGCCGGAGCGGTTGTATTCGCTGCTTTACACGGGCAATTGTTTTCTGGCCAACACGCGCTTGACGGAGGGCCTGCGGCTGGAGGAGTTGCGGGGCCTGCATCCGGACGTCCTGATTCTGGAAGCGCCCGCTGGCACCCAGAAATACCCCCGGCGCAAGCAACAGGAGCAGCACCTGGCGGAATGGGTGGTCTGGGGACTCAGCCGTGGTCAGCGGGTCTGTATTGTGGCGGCAGGCATTGGGGATGCCCAAGAAATTTTACTCGTCTTGCGCACGCACTACCTGCTGACAGGTCGGCCAGTGAAGATTGGCGTGGATGCGGTTGTGGCGCGCGGGTGTGATGTGCTCTGGGAGTTGCTGGCCTTTCTACCGGCGCCGGTGCAAAACTTTGCACGTCACCAAAGCTTGTTCTGGGACGACCGGGTCTATCCCCACAGTTATCGTTGGCAATGTGAGCCACCCGACCAGTTTGACATTTTGATCTGCAGTGACTTGCCCGACTTCATTAGTGACGATAGCCGCGAGTGGTGGGTGTTGTGGCCAGAGGGGGAACCCCTGCCGCGAGACGTCCCGCACCAGACCTACCTTTTGCAGGCTTACAACGACGGCGTGACCACCTTGCAACTGATTCACACGTTACGCCCCCAGCACCTGGTCTTGATTCACGGTTCGCCCCACTACCTCAGCGACTTGGCTGGACTCGAGGAAGTCCGTAACCGTTATCACGTGCATGTCCCCTCGGCGGGAGCATGGTTGGAATTACCCGTAGGTAGTTGGGTTGCCAGTCCCACACCGGAACCGACAGGCAGCTATGAGGGGGAAATTCATGAAACTGCTGCTGATATTCGTATCGAACTGCCGCTGGCGCTCAACACCGACCCCCGCTGGCCCCAGTTCAGTGCGACGGGATTCGTGGAAGCCCGCTGGCAAGGAGACGAACTCGTATTACGAGGACTCACCCCCAAGGAAGTGCTAGCGACAGGGCCAACCGCGACTCGTGCTTGTGCCCACTGCCGTTTCTACCGGGGTCAACGCTGCACCCAGCCCGATTCGCCCCTGATGGGATTACAGGTCGATCCCGATGGATACTGCGATGCGTTTGCCCCCCGCGACGCTACTTGACCACCCGCCAGAGCCTGATGCTGTTATCGCGGCTGCCGCTGGCCAACCACTGCTGATCCGGACTAAAGGCCAGACAGGTGACCCCTTTTTCATGGCCTGTTAAGGTCATCAACAGCGTCCAGGATTGCGTATCCCAAACCCGGATTTCCCCTTCCCAGCCGCCGCTAGCCAGGTAACGCCCCTGGGGACTGTAGGCCACAGAGCGGACCCCCTCCCGGTGCCCAGTCAACGTAGCAATCGGGTCGCCGTTGTGCAAATGCCACAAATGCACCGCCGTATCTTCACCGCCGGCAGCAATGACCCGACCATTGGGACTCACCGCCACCGCATTAAACCCACTCCCGCTAAAACTGCTTGGTCCAACGATATTGCGTAGCGGGTCGCCCCCTTCCAGTAGCCAGACCTTCACGCTGTTATCCCAACTGGCGCTGACCACCAACCGGCCATCCGGTGTGAACGTCACCCCCCGTACATGACTGGCGTGGCCGCTGAGGGTTGTCAATAGGGCGCCGTTGTCCACCTGCCACAACTTTACTGTCTGGTCTTCACTGGCGCTGGCGAGAACCAGGCCATCCGGGCGCATCGCCAAGGCATCAATCGTGCCCCCATGCTTGTTAAACAAATTGCCGAGCGTGCGAACCGGTTTATCCCCGGGCAGTTGCCAGATTTTAATCACTCGGTCTTCTCCTGCCGCGGCCAAAAACCGGCCATCAGGACTCAACGCCAGGGCGTGCAACCCACCAGCATGACCACCGCCCCATTGTAACTGTCGCGGGTAGCCTGGGCTGTTCAGGCTCCAACACAAAACCAAGCCATCCCGGCCACAACTGAATAAATAGCGGCTATCGGGACTGAAACAGATGGCTTTCACCCAGTGGGTATGTCCTGTCAGCGTGTGAACACACGGCCAAAGCAGTTCTGCCTGGACTGTGGTGACCTGGGGCGGTGGCGTTGGCGTACCAATGCGAACCGGTGACCGCAAGCGTCCTGTATCTACTCCCGCGCGAGGCGGCTGGCCTGGTGGGAACGTACCAGCGGAACCCCCTTGCCCCGGCGGCAACGTCCCGCCTCCACCCTTCAGCGTCACGGGTGGCGATGTGCCAAAACGTCCTAAACCAGACAAGGGATTCAGTGGCGTCCCTGGTACCCCCAACCGCCCCAACATACTCGCTGACCGTGCTGGTTGCTCCAGTCGTTGCAACGCCTCCAGCGCCTGTTCCGCTGATGCGAAGCGTTGTCCCGGCAACCGTTGCAATAACTTATCCAAGAACTGCATTAACCCATCGCTGAGGGACTGCTTGAGGGCTTCACGCCACAGCCAGACATTTTCCCGGATATTAAACAACTTGGCGGGGGAAATGCCCGTGAGCAGGTAAATGCAAGTAGCTCCCAAGCTGTATAAATCGCTGGCGTAAACCGCCTTACCCATCATCTGCTCGGGAGCGGCAAAGCCACTACTGCCAATCGCTGTACCTGTTTTGAACAGGCCCGATTCCTGCACAAACTTCACTGCCCCGAAATCCACTAGGAATAGCCGCTGGTCAGCCGTTTGCCGGATGATGTTTTTAGGTTTAATGTCCCGGTGAATGACTTTTTCCTTGTGGATGTAATCCAGAACCGGGAGCAGGTCAGCCAGCAATTGCCGGATTTTGGTCTCATCGAAAGGCCCCTGCCGCAGCAATTCTTGGGCCAAATCCTGACCGTCAATAAATTTCTGCACCAGGTAGGGGCGGCCATCTAAGATGAAGTAAGCCAGCAGGTCAGGAATTTGGGGATGATGGCCCAGCCGGTCCAGTTGCACTGCCTCCTGCTCAAACAAGGCGACCGCTTTCTGCATCTGCTCAGGTGAGGTGATCACCTGGGGTTGAAACAGTTTGATGACACACAGGGGGCGGGAAGGGATGCTTTCATCTACCGCTTGAAAGGTGCGGCCAAAATTGCCCTTGCCAATCGGCTTGATGGCTCGATAGCGGCCCTTCAGCACCAGTGGACTACCGCAGGCTTGACAAGTGATGGCATCAGCAGGATTCTCTGGGGCGGGGCAGTCTGGGTTGAGACAATAACTCATAAGGGGTTAGGGGGTGGCCGACCACTTTTATCTTAACCCCTGCTACGGACGTACCCAATGACTGGCCAAACGCGCAGCAGGAATTTTCTGCACACCAGAGCCGACTGTGGCATGATGGGAGATGGGTTGTGTCGAAAGGTGGCTCATCGTGTTAGAGTTGCGGGGTTATGATTACCTGCTGATGTTTTTGCTGGTGTGCAGTCTGGTGCCGATTGCGGCTTTGGGTTTATCAGCCTGGTTGCGCCCTAAAGGCACGGGTCCCGAACGTCGCACCAATTACGAATCGGGCATGGAACCGCTAGGGGAAGCCTGGGTGCAATTTAATATTCGTTACTACATGTTTGCCCTGGTGTTTGTGGTGTTTGATGTGGAGACCGTATTTCTCTACCCCTGGGCGGTGGCGTTTAACCAACTCGGATTACTGGCGTTTGTGGAAGCTTTAATTTTTATTGCTATCCTGGTAATTGCACTGGTTTATGCTTGGCGCAAAGGAGCTTTGGAATGGTCATGACGCCGACGTTTGGGGAGGCCAAAATTCTGAATCCGGTGGACCGTCCCCAAGTTACCCAAGATTTGGCCAATAACGTCATTCTTACCACCCTGAATGACCTGTATGATTGGGCGCGCTTATCGAGTTTATGGCCCTTGTTGTATGGTACGAGTTGTTGCTTTATCGAGTTTGCCGCCCTGATTGGGTCGCGGTTTGACTTTGACCGGTTTGGGTTGATTCCTCGTTCCAGTCCTCGGCAGGCCGACTTGATTATCACGGCGGGCACGATCACGATGAAGATGGCCCCGGCGCTGGTGCGGTTGTATGAACAAATGCCGGACCCCAAATACGTGATTGCCATGGGAGCCTGCACGATTACGGGGGGAATGTTCAGTACAGATTCCTACACCGTGGTGCGGGGTGTGGATAAGGTGATTCCGGTGGATGTGTATCTGCCGGGTTGCCCGCCCAAGCCCGAGGCGATCATTGACGCCATCATCAAGTTGCGCAAAAAGATTGCTCAGGAGGATGCGCGGGAACGGCGGTTGTACGAGCAAACGCACCGTTACTTTACGGTCAAACACGAATTGAAGGTGGTGCCGCCGGTGCATACGGGTCAATACCTGCAAAGCCCGACCCGGCAAGCGCCGCCTAAGGAACTGGCCCAAGCGATGGGAATGCCCGTCCCGCCAGCGTTGCAGGGGCAAGTACAGGAGGTGCCGAGTGGTGGAAGCGTCTGAACAAAGCCCGCTGGCTCCAGTAGAAGTCGGCCCAATTTCCCGATGGCTGACCGAGCAGGGGTTTGAACACACGTATATGGGGCGGGACCACCAGGGGGTGGAAATCCTGCGGGTGGAACGGGAAGTACTCCTGCCCATCGCCACAGCGCTCTACGGCTACGGGTTCAATTACTTGCGCTGCCAGGGGGGTTACGACGTGGGGCCAGGGCAAGACCTGGTGAGTTTCTACTACCTAGTAAAGCTAACAGACAATGCTGACCGGCCTGAGGAAGTGTGCGTGAAGGTGTTCTTGCCCCGCCATGACCCCAAAGTGCCATCTGTTTATTGGATTTGGCGGGCGGCGGACTGGCAGGAGCGAGAAACCTACGACTTCTACGGCATCGAGTACATCGGGCACCCCCACCTGAAACGGATTTTGTTGCCGGAGGATTGGGTGGGCTGGCCCATGCGCAAGGACTACATCACTCCCGATTTCTACGAGTTGCAGGATGCCTACTGAGGCTAGAGAATAACCCTGTCATAGGGACGGGCGCATGGTAAAGCCCCGTTCTTTTTATTCCACCGTTTCTTTTGGAGAGAGTGGCGCTTGCAGAAACTCGGCAAAGATACGTTTCAGCAATCCTGCTAGAGGCACAGCCAGTAGGACTCCCACAACACTAGCCACCTGAGAACCAATCAGCAATGAAAGTAGAACCCAAACGGGATTTAAGCCAGTTAAATTTCCTAAAATTCTAGGCGTTATCACATTATCCACAATCTGGTCAACAGCAAGTGAAATGATTGCCAACTCAACCCCGGTAGTCCTGTTCTTGTAATGGTTAAAATAGGTGTAGTCGGATTTGGGTGAAACCATAAGTACAGTTACTTGCCCCCGTTGCCAGTCTCAAAAGATTGTGAAGTACGGTCGTATCCATAATGGAAAACAGCCATCGGCAATTTACGCCTGAAGCTCAGAAGAAATACATTTCTCAAGCCCAAGGGTAACTGCTAGAGCGACTCTCAATTGCCGCCATCTCACGGGTGACTGGCATTTCACAATCTTGGCTGTATAAATATGTAAAGCCAAAGGCAATTTATACGTCAGAAATGATGGATATTCAGCTCGGTGACGATGAAGAGATAGAGCTGGAATGCGACGAGATATGGTCGTTTTGCGGCTCAAAAAAGCATCTCCAGTGGCTCTGGGTAATTCTCGAGAGGAAGACACGTATGATGGTAGCCGCCTGTGTGGGAGACAGAAGCACAGAGACAGCAAAAAAGTTATAGAAGAGAGTGCCGATTGTTTTGCAAAAACGGGCAAAATTTTATACTGATTCTTGGTCAGTTTATCGGCAGGTGATTCCGAAATCTCAACACGAAGCCGGTGCCAAAGGAAGTAGTAGGACGTCCTGGATTGAGCGCTGCAACAACACTCTTAGGCAGCGAGTTAGTCGCTTGACTATGGCTGAAAACAGTCAGTTTGTCTCGGTTAGGCAGGAATCAAGGCTGCAAACACAAGGATTCCAGCCGTCACTCATGTCAAACATTCTGTGTTTTTCTTGGATTGCAATTGCCGTTGTTATAGCTGAGCTATCTGTGGTTGTCATCCCTTGGATCGCAGGGCATATCCCACCTTTGGTTTTTCTCTCATCTCTCTAACACACTGAAGTGGCTTAGCTATAGTTCTTTCTCTACACAAATTAAAACGGCTGGGTTACATGGCCAAGTTATCAAGGTTAGTCATCGTGCAGCCTTGTCGTTGGTTCTCGCTGACAACCCAAGGCTTAGCTGTACAACCAAGTTATCTACCCATGCTAGGTACTCAAGAAAGACATTGTTGACCCTGCTCTAGATTGCCCGATGGGCGACGTAAACGCTCTAGCGTTTCGATAACCTCTGCGTCGGTTAACTGCCGGAAGTCGTCATACCACAGGCCAACGCCGTCTAGCTCTAGCGGTGCGACCAAGTGAACCACCTCATCGGCTTCTCGACGCAGGGTCGCCAGGCTCTCCAAGGCAATGACGGGTGCAGCGACCACCACACGCGCCGGTTGGTGTTGGCGGACAACATGCACGGCCACTAGCATCGTTGCGCCGGTAGCTACGCCGTCGTCAACCAGAAGCACCACACGGTTGTGTAGCTCAAGCGGTGGGTTGCCAGCACGGTAGCATTGTTCGCGGCGATGGACTTCCTGAGTTTCCTTGGCAATCGCAGCCTTGATTTCCGTGTCAGTAATGCCCAGTTCCTCGATTAACCGATGCCACAGCACGACTTGGCCGTTACCGATAGCGCCCATGGCCAGCTCTGGTTGTCCCGGTACACCCAGCTTGCGCACCACGAGTACATCGAGCGGTAACTGGAGAGATTGGGCGATTTCGGCCCCGACCGGTACACCGCCGCGCGGCAACGCCAGCACAATGCCCTCCGGGTGACCGGCATAATGCTTGAGCCGTTGGGCTAACTGGCGTCCGGCTGCCGCACGATTGGCAAATGTGGATAGCTTCATCGCTGCGCCTCCTGGAGGCAGACAGTCAAGGCAAGAATCTGGTATTCCTGCAGAAAGCAACTAGTCACACTTACTCCTCGCCGGGGGAGTACCCGCTGAACGCTCAACTCCAGACGCCCGCGGGCTATACTACCCACCCAAGAGATGTATCTCCCCTACTTGGAAGGTACTCAAAATAAGTTCTGTCACTATTTAAGTTAACACACGAGGGTGCTTTACGCTGTTGCTCAACATGGGACTGGATAGCGGGCGCGTGCTCTTGCTGCTCTTGTGTGACGTAAGCAGGGAGGTCTAATTACAGCTAAATTAGTAGATGGAAAGCCTACAGAGAGGAGGAAAGTGATGGACTTTGACTGGCGGATTTTGGTGGTGCTAGGTCCGGTAATCGTAGCAGCAGGCTGGGCGGCGTTTAACATTGCAGGCGCGGCGTTGCAACAGTGGGAACGGATGAACCGGAAGGCTTAACTCCCTGCTGGGGGCTGTAATTGCAGGATCAGGGTGACCGTTGTTGCATCAGTGCTGGTGACATCAAAGCTATAGGTGCCGCTCATAGTGGGCTGGGCGGTGCAATAAAGAGTCTGAGCAGCAATGATTCGGCCATCAGGTGTGCGACAGGTGAGGGTGGCCATCCCGCTGCTTTGAAGTTCCACCAGTAATCCCTGGTCGGGTGGAGCGGTGAATAGAAAACGCTTGCCCTGGGTTGGGGTGACGCGGGTGGTAACCTTGGTCTGGGTTGCGCCTTCCGCTAGGGTAATGGGGATGTCCTCTAGTGTGGGGGCTGGCGGTGGCAACTCGCTCAGCAGCAGGGACAAGCGGTAGGGGCGAGGACGGTCGGTCGGATTGGTCACTTGTAAGCGATAGATACCGGCAGTGAGTGGCTCTTGCCAGGTGGCAGCGAGGGGGAGGCTGCGCTGGTCAGGGGTCAACAAAACGCTGGAGAGGTGCTCGCCGGCAAAACTAATCCGAAGTTGCTGAGGTTTGGCTAGGGAAAAGATATAAGTGTGGGTTTGACCAGGAGCCAGGGTTTGTTCTAGTTGGGTCTCTGTGCCGGTCTGAAGGGAGAGATTGAACTGGAGCGGCGGTGGGGATGGGCCTGTTGTTGGCGATGGCGATGGCGTCGGGGTAGCAGCTGGTTGGTCCCAAACCGGTGGAGTTGCAGGGGGGCGCTGCATCAGCCAACTCACTACGAACCAGGACAAGGTGCCAGTGCCCAAGACTAACACCACACTCACCAAGGCCAACACAATCGGGCTTTCCCAGGCGCTGGGTTTGGGCGCAGTGACCATGGGCCGGGCGCTATACACGACTGGCGCGACTGCTGGCGGGGGACTGACAGGACGAGCTACCACCGTGGGACCGGTGTTCACTGGAGGCAATTCGGGGCTGGTGACGTTGGTAGCAGGCGTTTCTCCCAGCGCTTGCAGCACTTCCTTTGCCGATTGGTAACGGTCGCCAGGCCGGTGGCTGAGCATTTTCTGTAACACCTGGGTGAAGTGGGGACTGAGGCTGACCCGTTCTTGCCAGCGCCAAGTTAAGGTGCGGTCGTCGTACAACTCCTGGGGTTCGCAGCCAGTCAGAAGCACCAGGACGGTCACGGCCAAGGTGTACAGGTCACTGGCAGGATACACGCGGCCCGTTTGCAATTGTTCCGACGGCGCATAACCCAATTTCCCGACCGATGTGGCGCCCGACGCTTGCAGCCGGCTGGCAATATCTTTGACCACCCCAAAATCAATCAACACCGGCATCTGGTCTTTTTGCCGCAGCATTAAGTTATCCGGAGAAATATCCCGGTGAATCACGCCGCGACTGTGGATATAGTCCAATACGGGCAGGACTTTACACAGCAAGTCGCGCACTTCGGCTTCGGTGAAGGTTTGGCCCCGGCGCAGGCGTTCTGCCAACAGAGTACGGTAGTTTTTCCCTTCCACGTAGTCCTGCACCAGGAATAGCCGTTGTTCCTGCTCAAACAGGGCGTGAAATTGGGGGATTTGTGGGTGCCGCAGTTGATACAAAACCGCTGCTTCTCGCTTGAATAATTCCTTGGCTTTTTCGATTTGGTGAGGTTCGCCGCGGGCAGGCACAAATTCCTTGAGGACGCAGTATTCATTAAAACGATTCAAATCTTGGGCTAAATAGGTACGACCAAACCCGCCTTGCCCCAACACCCGCACAATCCGGTAGCGGTTTTGTAAAACAGTATGGGTTGCTAGCGGGGGACGCATTTCCTCACAAGAACCAGGTTTAACTTTAGTTTAATGCCTGGGGGTCAAAGGCTTAGGTGACAGGTATCCTAGCGGCAGTAACTCAGAATGGCTTGAGCAGCCCGGTGGGTGGCGCCTGCTGGCCCCAGCGCTTGGCGAAACAACTGATACCGCTGGCGCACGGAGTCGGGATGGCGCAAGTAATCCAATGCGATGGGTAATAGACGCTCTGGGCAGGCCTGCTCCTGCAAAAATTCGGGAACAATCGCCTGCTGGGCAACGAGATTCACCGGCGACATGTACTCAATGTGAAACCGCAGTAGATGCTGGGCTAACCAGGCTGTCACGCGACTCACCCGGTACACCACCAACTGGGGCACGTTTAACAATGCCAGTTCCAGATTCACTGTGCCCGATTTGGTCAACGCTAGGTCCGCCGCCGCCATCACCCGCTGGGGATTCTCCATCACCACCCGCGCCCGTAACCCCTGGCGTTCCACATCTGCCTGCAAACGGGCCTGGTATTGGGGTAGAGCTACAGGTAGCCAGAATTCCACATCCGGCTGTTGCTGCTGTAACTGCTGCGCTGTTTTTGCCAGCACTGGCCACAAGTAACGCAATTCCTGCCGCCGCGACGCCGGTAACAACACCACCATCTTTTGGTCAGGGGCGATACCTAGCCTTGAGCGGGCGGTTGCACGGGATTCCACTGCGGCTAGCGCGTCCACCAGGGGATGACCCACCCACTCCACGCGGGGTACACCCACCTGGCGATAATACTCGGCCTCCTGGGGAAAAACGGCCAAGACCTGGTCGATGAGCGCGACGATACCTTTGGTGTTTGCTGTGGGCCAGACCCACTCCTGGGGCGCAATGTAGTAAATGAGCGGGCACCCCCACGGTTTACACAGGCGGGCTAGGGGCAAGTTGAACCCCACGTAGTCAATCAACACCACCACGTCAGGGGGCTGGGACGCCAATTGTCGCCGGAGACGAGATAGCAACCGCAGCGTTGGCAGGACAAAAGGCACATGCTCAATGAGGCCAATGGAACCCATCTGGGTAGTGTCAGCTAGGAGTTTAGCGCCGGCTTTTGCCATTCGCTGGCCGCCAACCGCCAGGATGTCTAAGTCCGGTCGCAATCGCCGCAGCGCCTGGATCAGCAATGCCCCCTGGAGGTCGCCCGACACCTCGCCGGTGCTAATCAGAATCCTCGGCATTGGTTCCTGGGGTGGGTCCACGCCGACCCGGTTGCTGCGCCTCTACCAAAAATTGGTGCAAGTGACGCAGGGTTTCGTACTGGTCGGTCAAGGGCTGCAATTTTTCCAGCGCCTGGTTCAGGGTCAAGCCGGAGCGATAGAGCACCCGAAACGCCTGTTTTAAGGCTTGGCCTTCTTCCCCTTGCGCCAGTCCCGCCCGTTGCAGGCCCACCCGGTTCAGCGACCGCACCCGCGCCGGATGGCCTTCCACCAGCATGTAGGGAGGAACGTCCCGGTCCACGCGACTCATACCACCTACCATCGCCAAGCGCCCGATGCGCACAAACTGGTGAACGCCCAACATGCCGCCAATCGTCGCCCGCGATTCGATGTGGACGTGCCCGGCCAGCGACACCCCGTTGGCAATCACAATCCCATTTTCCAGGACGCAGTTGTGGGCCACGTGGACATAGGCCATCAGCAGGTTGTGGTTGCCAATAACCGTTTCTTCCCCTTCCCCAGTGGCCCGGTTGATTGTCACGTACTCGCGGATGAGGTTGTTATCGCCAATGCGGACACGACTGGGGGCGCCCGTGTACTTCAAATCTTGGGGTTCCAGGCCGATGGACGCTCCTGGGAAAATGCGGTTATTGGCCCCGATTTCCGTATCACCGTCAATCACCACGTGAGCGCCGATGACTGTCCCTGGTCCAATCTTCACCCGTTCCCCAATCACCGCATAGGGGCCGATCTGCACCGTCGGGTCAATGTCCGCCCCCGAATGCACCACCGCCGTTGCATGAATGAGCGTCACTGGTTACTAGTCCACTGATTGCCCTGCTGTCCACTTCGATTGTACTTGGCGCGCATCCATTTCTAACAAAGCCTGAATAATGCGGCGATTGGCCTGGGGAAAGGGATAGCGCTCTAACTCATG
>JANWVM010000079.1 GCA_025056115.1 Gloeomargarita sp. SKYG116 | reverse complement strand
AAGATTCGTTACACCAGTGCCATGTTATTTGCGATGGGCCTGTTAATTATGTTTGTGATTGGCGGGCTGAGTGGTGTGACATTAGGAACAGCGCCGGTGGATGTGCATGTCCATGACACGTACTATGTTGTGGCCCATTTCCATTACGTGTTGTTTGGGGGGTCGGTGTTTGGTTTGTACGCCGGGATTTATCACTGGTTCCCCAAAATGACGGGCCGGATGCTGAATGAAACGTTGGGGAAAATCCACTTTCTACTGACCATCATTGGGGCAAATATCACGTTCTTGCCGATGCACGTTTTGGGGACGCAAGGGATGCCCCGGCGTGTGGCCATGTACGACCCCCAATTTGCCACGCTCAATCAAATCTGTACGATTGGGGCTTTTATCCTGGCGTTTTCAGTCGTGCCGTTTTTGATTAACGTCATTTGGAGTTGGCGGTGGGGGCCAAAAGCGGGCGGTAATCCCTGGCGAGCGTTGACGTTGGAGTGGACGACGGACTCTCCCCCGCTGATTGAAAACTGGGAGCGGTTGCCGGTGGTGACCCATGGCCCTTATGACTACGGCATGCACCACGCAGAAGCAACATCGGTTCAGGGTTAGGAGGAAACAGGCAATGACCACGGCACCGACGACTCCAAAATTGGCCGTAGCGTCCGACCTTCACGAGCACGAACATCAGGATTTGCGGGTGTTTGGCCTGCTGACATTCCTGGTGTCGGAATCCTTGATGTTTGGGGCGCTCTTTGCCGTGTTTCTCATCTTTCGGTCGGAATTTCCGGCCTGGCCCCCAGAGGATACGGAAGTGGAATTGCTGGTACCGGCAATCAACACCGTCATCCTGGTTTCGAGCAGTTTTGTGATCCACTACGGGGATGTGGCGATCAAAAAGGGGGATGTAGCAGGTCTGCGCAAGTGGTACTGGCTAACGGCATTGATGGGGGCTATTTTCCTGGCAGGTCAGGTGTACGAATATCTCACGCTTGGGTATGGGTTGACCACGAATGTGTTTGCCAATTGTTTCTACGTGATGACGGGGTTTCACGGTTTACATGTGCTGGTGGGGATTCTGTTAATCCTGGGGGTGATCTGGCGGTCGTATATTCCTAACCATTACACCGCTGAAAAACACGTTGGCCCGGCGTTAGCGGAAATTTACTGGCATTTTGTAGATGGAATTTGGGTGATTTTGTTTGTGCTGATTTACGTTTTGGCGTTTGTGGGCTGAGGTCGCTCCCCAGTCGCAAGTGCTAGGATAGCCTTGGTCGCTCACGTACAGGCCCATGGCTGGAAGTCGCATTGTGATTGTCGGGGGTGGGTTTGGCGGGCTGTACACGGCGCTAAACCTTTGCCAGTTTCCGTGGACCGATAGCACGCGCCCGGAGATTGTGCTGCTGAGCGACGAGCGGCATTTTTTGTTCTCGCCCTTGCTGTATGAGGTGGTGACGGGGGAAATGCAGAGTTGGGAGGTGGCACCCCCGTACGAGGAATTACTGGAAGGTACGCCGGTGCAGTTCCAGCAAGCAAACGTACAAACGGTGGATTTGGTGCAACGGCGGGTAGAGGCCAACGGCAAAAGCATCACAGGCGATTACTTGGTGTTGGCGGTTGGGGCCAAAACGCAAAAGCCGCCTATTCCAGGATTACGAGAGTATGCGCTGGAATTTCGCACGCTGGCGGATGCGGAACGGCTGCGGGAACGGTTGCGGCTCCTGCTGGCGCGGGAAGGGGTCATCCGCGTGGTGGTGGTGGGGGCAGGGCCAAGCGGCGTTGAGTTGGCGTGCAAATTAGCAGACCAGTTGGGACCGCGAGGCCGGGTGCGGATTGTGGAACGGGGACAAGAAATTTTGAAAACGTTTTCTCCCTTTGCACGGGAGGCGGCACAGGCGGCTTTAGAACGGCGTGGGGTCTGGCTGAACCTGGCGACCACAGTGACGGAAATTACAGCCGATAGCATTACGTTGCACTACAAAGACCAGTTGGACGTGTTGCCGGTGGATTTGGTGGTCTGGACGGCTGGGATTACGACGCCGGGGTGGATTGCCGATTTGCCGACGCTGCATGACGACCAGGGCCGGTTGGTGGTGCGTCCAACGTTGCAGTTGCCGGATTACCCGCAGGTACTGGCGTTGGGAGATATTGCCGCGTGTGTGGATGAGCAAGGACACGCCGTACCCCGAACCGCTCAGGCGGCGTTCCAACAGGCGGATTATGCGGCGTGGAACTTGTGGGCGTTGGCTACGGGACGTTCGCTCTTGCCCTTCCAGTATTTCCATCTCGGCGAAATGCTGACGCTGGGGAAGGAAGATGCGGCGCTGTCGGGCTTGGGGTTACAGTTACGGGGGCCGGTGGCCTATATTGCACGGCGGCTAGTGTATTTGTGGCGGTTGCCGACGCTCAAGCACCGCTTGCAGGTAGGGTGGCATTGGCTGGTTGCGCCCTGGTTGGATTGGGTCACGTCGGTGATGTCAGCGCGTCCGTAATGCCCCTGGTGTGCCAACACCGCTGTCTGGAATGTGGGACGGTCAATTGGGTGGCCGTATGTACCCGCTGTGGCCGGTGGTTTGTGCTAACCGATGCACACCTTCAGGGCAAGCTCCGTGATTTCTACAGTAATCCCATTGCTGACATCCCGCCGGACTTCGTCGTATCGTTCTGCGATTTTTGCCAAGCTCAGATTGACCATCCAGGAACGCACCTGGCGGTGAGTGCGGGAATGCAACAGCGAACGTGTCCAGTTTGCCACTGCTCGTTGCGGTTAACCACCACCCCCCCACAGGGCCGGTAGCAACACGCGCCAGGCAAATTGGGGAAGGGCCAACATCCGTCGCCAGCGCCAGGGTTCCTGATACAGCCGAAACGCCCACTCCAGGTACAACCGTCGCACCCAGCGAGGCGCCCGTTTTTTCACGCCAGCCCAGATGTCAAAACTGCCACCCACACCGACCCAAACCGCTTGGGGACAACAACGCCGGTGCTGGTAAATCCACAATTCCTGGCGCGGCACACCCAAAGCAACTAAAATCAAGCGCGGTTGTTTTTGAGTTATTTCGTCAACAAGCGCGTTCTCTTCAGCCGGGGTGAAATAACCGTGATGGTAACCA
>JANWVM010000078.1 GCA_025056115.1 Gloeomargarita sp. SKYG116 | reverse complement strand
GGTCTTGGCTAAAACGGTGGGTTAACCATGCGTGGAGTTTAACCAAACGGAACCTACGTTCTCTCGTGGATGAAGCTGTCTGTCTTCTATGTCAACCTTTGTCAGCTTAGCTATAGGTCTCATACACCAGACCCGAGCGTCTATCCTTTGTACTTCTTTTGTGCTGATAAAGTAAGGAAGCCCCATAGCGACCAAGGCGGAAATTTGGTTTGTTGCTATCAACGCAAAGGAATGGGGTCAAAGAATTGGATGTTGTTGACAAGCAGCGCGGTGGGAAACACGCAGTCACAACTCAGCATGTAGACAACGAAGAACCCAGGCCGGGTCGGGTGCCGGGCGATGAAGAACGCTTCGTCGGCGAAATTCTGGTTGACCCCGAGAGCAAACCCAGCGCCCTCCAGATGTGTGGTCTGGATGGGTCCCAAACTCACCATCTCGCCACCCATTCGCAGGAAATCGGGCAGAAGCGACTCAGGCAAGATGGCGAAGGTCTCCACAAACTCTGGGGGGAGACCACACTTGGTCAGTTCGTACTGGCGGGGATGCAAAATTTCGACTACATATCGGTTCACTTTAACCGCCCGGAAGTTGCTGGGGATATGGAGTATCAAGGCCAAGTCCTTCAACTCCACAAGCCGGTGAGTTGGAGCGCTAGGCTCACCACGGTACTTTTCGGCGCGGGGGCAGGGCTTGGCAAGGGCGGGAGAAACTAGGGAAAGACCAAGTAAAAAAGCAACAGCTAGGTGTTTTACTTTCATATTGCTCATATTGCGGCTAGAAACTAGGGCTTGCTTGTTTTCCACTGACAAAAAGAGCTGGCGGTTTTAGGGTTCCTTTTCGGCAGTCAGGACTGTCTTTCGACCGTCCCAAATAATGCTGACCCTGTATTTCCTTTGCAACCGTTCTCAAAGCGAGCTTTCCAACTCCCCTAGGATTTGGTCGGCTGCCAGGAACTTTTCGATGAACGCTTCCTCATCAGCCTTCACAGCAGGGTCTAGGTCTGCAACCAGCGAGTTGTCTTCGTCGAGCCGAGTCGTGATGTGTAGCATGGCTATTTCTCTCGCATGTCCTTAATCGAGCATAAACAGGACCTAGAAGAGTTCATTTCCAAAAAATCTACGGCCAGGCACAGCAGCTTTGACGCAAGGGATGCGCAGTCTTTTGGCGTTGGCTATGTACGCTCAGGTCTAGGGCAAGGGTTTCACGTCTAAGCGGGCCATGGTTTTCAAAAACTCGGCCACTGTGACCGTGCAATCGCAAGAGCTGGTTAGCCACAAAAACCGGTTCGGCTGGGCGGGATGAATGCCTACGAAATGAACCGCACTGTTGCGTACCTCGTCGAGATGTTCCACTATAGCTAAAAACGTTTAGCTTGGCATAGAATAGGGCTAATGAGTTCATAGAGGTTTTTCATGTCTAAGCCTTACAGCACAGACCTGCGTCAGAAAGCCATTGAAGCGGTCTTGGGGGGTGCAACACTCGTCGAAGTGAGATATCGCACGTTACAACGCTGGCTCAAACAATGGTCTGAAACCGGTGATTGCGCGCCGAAGACTGGTTACCAAAAGGGGCATAGTCATAAGATTAAAGACTTGGATGAATTTCGCAAGTTTGTCGAGGCGAACCCCAGTCTGACCCAGAAGGAAATGGCGGCGATCTGGGGTGTGAGTAGTATGACGATTTGTAGAGCACTCAAAAAGATAGGCTATACCCGCAAAAAAAAACTTTCTCCTACCAAGAACAAGATGAGCAGGAGCAGAATGAAGGATGTGAAGCCGGAAGAAGTCGTTTACATCGACCAATCCGGCATTGACCAGCGAGCGGTTTATGCGTATGGCTGGGGTGTAAAAGGGGAGAGAGTTTATGGCAAAAAGGTAGGTAAAAAACGTGAAAGGGTGAGTATGATGGGTGGTGATTATCTCGGGAGATTCATCGAGCCATTAACCTGGATAGGGAACTTTAGCTTGGTTGACGGAGTGGTTATTACCAGCGATTGGTCCTGGCAAAAAGATGGTGATGGACAGGCGGCGGTTAGCCAAGTGGTGGAAGCGGCTGGGTGTGAGCTAATATATTTGCCTAGATATTCGCCAGATTTGAACCCGATTGATTGAGCAAAAGGTGCGTAAGCTACGGGTGAGTGCAATCGAAAACTTGCAATCCTTGGTCAATGAAACTATCCGTAGCTTATGTCAAGTTTTGTAATTTTAGCTCCGGTTGGAGAGCCATGGCAAAGGTATCCAACTTGCAAAAGACAACTCTTTCAGCCTAACTCACTTGAGAAGCTTGCTTTTCCAAGCCGTTTGCCTACTTGGCAATTCCGGGAATTTTCATTTGCACCAGCAGCTTAAGCCATTCAACGATAGGTGGGAACCCGTCGAATCTCAGCATCTGACAGCATCACGCTGAAATGGTAAATGAGATAGTCAATCTCCTGGTCGGAAAATGGCTCGCGTTCAAAATTGGTGCTGGTTTTGACCACCATCTGAGGTTTGGCGACCAAGTCCACCCGCTGGGAGGCCAAAGGTATGACACGCCGGCATATCCAGCTTCCCCAAATTAGGCGTTCACCTAGCTGTTCCCCAAGCCCTGGCAGCGCTCGATCCAAGTCATCAAGGGAAAGATGGAAACATTGCTGTCCAAAATAGGCATTTTTGAGCAAGTAGTAGCCCCGTTCTGTACGAATATTACGCACTTTGGAATTGCGGCAGTCGTGGGCGACTCGTGCGCGGGGACTCTCAGGAATCTGGCATGTTTCGCTGACTTGGAGAACCCATCGTGCCTCCGTAGGACTAGTGCGACACTCGAGCGTCAACCGCTCCCGAAGTTCGCTGACATCTACATCCTTGGACATTCCCCACATCGTATGCACTTGATACAACTGTCCCTGAGGACAAGGCCAAGGACTCAGTCGCTGAGGGCGGCCATAGAACATTACCAGTATATTGGCCTGGACTGCCGTGCTCCAGCCGACAACGGTTGCGATCAGTCCCATTGTCAACCAACAACGAAACTTGACGTTCATGACTGCTTCATTCTGCAAGGTAAGTAATCATCGTTTTCTGTGATAACGCCACTCTAGAAAAGGACACTTCCAAGCAACCGCCCGCGACTGGGTACAGTTAACTGCTGGACAAACGCCCGGTCAATTTTGAGGGTTCTAACGGGTAAAGCTGGTATCCTGCCTAGATGC
>JANWVM010000077.1 GCA_025056115.1 Gloeomargarita sp. SKYG116 | reverse complement strand
AGACATCCCGGTTTACGGGCCTTTCCAGGCGCGGAGTCTCAAATTCCTTATCCCGGTATGCGGGATTGAAACGATCGTTCCATTACACTTCCTCCAACTCGCAAATGAGTCTCAAATTCCTTATCCCGGTATGCGGGATTGAAACCTCCAAAAGATGGGTGAGCTTGGTAGCAAAATCGGCAGTCTCAAATTCCTTATCCCGGTATGCGGGATTGAAACATTTATTTCTTCTTTGTCAATGTGGGGTTTACTGGTTTCGTCTCAAATTCCTTATCCCGGTATGCGGGATTGAAACGGAGCAATTCCAAACTTACAATGCCCATTGTGAATGTCTCAAATTCCTTATCCCGGTATGCGGGATTGAAACTTTTTAATGACGGTTTCATTACCGGTTTCACCTGGGTCTCAAATTCCTTATCCCGGTATGCGGGATTGAAACTACGCCACAATGTAAAGGTTTACAGCGTTAAAATAGAGTCTCAAATTCCTTATCCCGGTATGCGGGATTGAAACAAGTATATTTCCACTCCACGCTTACCTGGTGTATATTCGTCTCAAATTCCTTATCCCGGTATGCGGGATTGAAACTCTACGAATACCGTGACCGCCAGGGGAATCGCCTGGTGCGTCTCAAATTCCTTATCCCGGTATGCGGGATTGAAACTTGATCAGGTCAAGTTCTTCATTCTTTGACCTGGCGGTCTCAAATTCCTTATCCCGGTATGCGGGATTGAAACCGACTGCTGAATTAAAAAGGTCTTCCAGCGTTTTTGTCTCAAATTCCTTATCCCGGTATGCGGGATTGAAACCTTGCTGTTCATCCCCCACCAAGACCGTCCTAAGGGGTCTCAAATTCCTTATCCCGGTATGCGGGATTGAAACGAAATCACGGATGAAGCCCGTAAGGACATAGGGGAGTCTCAAATTCCTTATCCCGGTATGCGGGATTGAAACCGTCTGGTTCTCGGATGGTCCACCCGCGAGACGATTGTCTCAAATTCCTTATCCCGGTATGCGGGATTGAAACTCGCAGGTGCTCGCGCGCAACTGGCACTTCCACCGGTCTCAAATTCCTTATCCCGGTATGCGGGATTGAAACTCTGGCCTGGCTGACCTTTTGCCTGACGCCGGTAGGGTCTCAAATTCCTTATCCCGGTATGCGGGATTGAAACCCCTGAACAACGCTAACCAGTGGGTACTAGCAGATACGTCTCAAATTCCTTATCCCGGTATGCGGGATTGAAACTAAAAAGTTAGGGCCACCAATAGCTACTGTTCCACCGTCTCAAATTCCTTATCCCGGTATGCGGGATTGAAACTCAATAGGTGAATCATACTTGATTTCAAATTCTCCAGTCTCAAATTCCTTATCCCGGTATGCGGGATTGAAACCGTCAGCAATGTCAGGGGGTGCAGGTCAAAACTGTTAGTCTCAAATTCCTTATCCCGGTATGCGGGATTGAAACCACCCTGTGTTGGCGCACAGGGTGGCTTTTTCTGTGTCTCAAATTCCTTATCCCGGTATGCGGGATTGAAACGGCTGGTCATCAGGGGCATCTATTGCCGAAGGCGTGTCTCAAATTCCTTATCCCGGTATGCGGGATTGAAACTCACAAATGTCCAGCGCCTCCAGCTCAGTCAGCCGTCTCAAATTCCTTATCCCGGTATGCGGGATTGAAACAAATCGTGAACTTGCTGGCGCATTTGTTCCAATTCTGTCTCAAATTCCTTATCCCGGTATGCGGGATTGAAACCGTTCTGATTTTCTTTGGCAATCAGGTCTGATGCTTGTCTCAAATTCCTTATCCCGGTATGCGGGATTGAAACAAGCAAGGTCGTGCCGAACTACGACAACCTGAAACGTCTCAAATTCCTTATCCCGGTATGCGGGATTGAAACTTCGCGGAGTAGTGCGCCAACCTGCACCGGAACTGTGTCTCAAATTCCTTATCCCGGTATGCGGGATTGAAACACACCTTCTGATGGAACCCACAGAAACGTGGGATGGGTCTCAAATTCCTTATCCCGGTATGCGGGATTGAAACGCCCACCACTCCCACCTTGGTCGCCATCACTATCAGTCTCAAATTCCTTATCCCGGTATGCGGGATTGAAACAGTTGATTTTTTGAGAAGGACAGTTCTCAAAAGCCCGTCTCAAATTCCTTATCCCGGTATGCGGGATTGAAACCATAATCCGCAGGCGGGGTCGTGTTCACCAGCATCGTCTCAAATTCCTTATCCCGGTATGCGGGATTGAAACGCACAAGGAAAAGCACGCGATGGCCCGACAGTACCAGTCTCAAATTCCTTATCCCGGTATGCGGGATTGAAACAAGGGCATAGGGCGGGCGCTGGCAAGAGCGATAGGGTCTCAAATTCCTTATCCCGGTATGCGGGATTGAAACTTTGCCAGCGCTCTTGACAATTCGACAAATTTGTGCTGTCTCAAATTCCTTATCCCGGTATGCGGGATTGAAACTTTACAATTACATGCAAAAACTTTCTCAAATTGACTGTCTCAAATTCCTTATCCCGGTATGCGGGATTGAAACATCCCGTGGAGCGCCACCACGGTTAGCCTTAATGGTCTCAAATTCCTTATCCCGGTATGCGGGATTTAAACGACCAGGCCGCCACATCCCGCATGTTGGCCAAGGCGTCTCAAATTCCTTATCCCGGTATGCGGGATTGAAACCTGAAATTCGCCATTTTCCGGGCAGCGATTAACCTTGTCTCAAATTCCTTATCCCGGTATGCGGGATTGAAACGTAGTGGTGCACCAGGAAGGCGAAGAGCCACACCGGCGTCTCAAATTCCTTATCCCGGTATGCGGGATTGAAACGCCGTCGTTGCCCACCCGCACTTGCCCGAAGGCATCAGTCTCAAATTCCTTATCCCGGTATGCGGGATTGAAACACATTGTCAGCGGTAACTTCCCCATTAAATCTCAAGTAAACTGCTGGCTTAGACTCATCGGGTCGTGTACAGTAATTTTTTTCTTGTTAATCGAAATCATGCCGCTCTGGCGCAAATCCCCGAGAAGTCGCGTGACGGTCACCCGTGTAGAACCGATGGCTTCGGCAATCGCTTGGTGAGACAGTTTTAAGTCAATCATCACGCCGGCGCTGGTTGGTACGCCAAAGTCTCGACACAGGATGAGCAGGAAACTGGCCAGCCGCGCTCCCATATCGCGATGGGCTAACGTTTCAATCATCATTTCGGTTTGCAAAATCCGGGACGC
>JANWVM010000076.1 GCA_025056115.1 Gloeomargarita sp. SKYG116 | reverse complement strand
CACGACATCGGGATGGGGAGGGTCGCCCTGACTGAGCCGGATAATCTGCTGTGCCCCCGGTACATCGGTCGCCAACACGTAGTAATCAGACTGCAAGTACTCAGGGGTGGACGCTGAGATTTGCTGGGCCACCAGTTGCACTCCCTGGTCAGACTCGGCGATGACGGTGTACTTACTTAGATTGCGGGTGGCAGGGCCTTTGACCACGTCCCCTTGGGCAGTAAATTCGGCGCCATGACAGGGACACCGGTAACCGCCGTTTGGTTGCGCCTGTACCGTACACCCCTGGTGCGGACAGGTCAAACACAGCGCTTCTTGCCCTTGCACCCGATAGACGGCATCCCCCGCCCCGTAGTACCCAGCCGGTAACACCGAGTTTTTACTTACCCAAAAAGGCGCCGCCCGCCCGTTGCCATCCGACTGCACCGTTAATCCGGCGATTTTTCCCCCTTGCCAGTGCAGCGCTGTGATGGTGACCCCGGTTTTAATTGTTCCCCCATTGGCGCGAATCCGGTCAGCAATGGGTTCGACGAGGGAGCGGCGCATATCCTGGCGAGTGCCCCGAAACGCCAAGCCTTCGGGATTGCCGAAGAAATAAAAGTGGAAAAACTGCATCAGTTCACCGGCGCTGAGGACATCCGGGGCGTTCAAACTGGATTTGGCAAAGGGCAAAAAGTACAAATCAAACAAGCCGCGGGGAAAATCATCCCCCACCCATTCCAAGACCGACAAGTGATCCAGACGCTGGTAGCTGTGCACCGGGTCAAAGCCAGTAATTTCCCGAAATACTGCCCAGTGGGTCGGACTGGTCAAATTCAGGCCCCAGCGCCAGCGGTTCGGTGAGGCTACAGCTAAATCCACAATGTTCCAGGGGAAAGCCGAATGACTCGGGCGAAAGACCTCAACGGCATAGCCATTTTTATAGACCACGGCGTAGGAGTGCAAAAACACAAAATTGTCCTCGCAGCCCACTTCCCGCACCAGTTGGTTGAGGTTGTAGTACTGGGGAAAAAAGCCATGAAAACCATGTTCCATCTGCAACGTGACGCCATTGACGTCAATCGGCCAGCCGGCAATTTTTCCCCCCAACTGGGGCGCCCGTTCCAACAGCGTGACCTGAAACCCTCGCTGGCTCAACTCGTAGGCGCACGCTAGACCGGCTAACCCGCCGCCGATGACCGTCACACGTAGGGGTTCTGTTAGGCGCAGGGGTAACGTGAGCTGGTCGGGTTGCCAAACCGTGGGTTGTGGTTTAGCAAAACGGGAATATCCTACCAGCAGCCCAAGACCTCCGACTCCAAACAGCCTGAGCAACTGGCGACGCGATAAGGGATGGTAGGCTTCTGGCGGTTGATGCATAAGCAGGAACGAACAAACTCCTCACACAAAGACGTGCAGTTTTGGCGCTCGGATGATAGAGTACAACAGTAACCACTCTCGCTATCTAGCCACAAACTGTGAAGAAATGTCAAGGAAGACGGGGGACACTGGCTGATGCGGCAGATTGCCCGGGAGACGGGAGCGGTAGCGCAGCGAATTTTGACGGAGTTGCTACGGCGGCAGCGGAGTTTATTGTTTTGGGGAATGTTTCCCATTTCCATCTTGTTGTTGATTGGGATGATCCTGACAGGACGTACCGATCTGAGCATTCCCGAAGCATTTGAGCAGGCGGCGGTCTGTGCCCTGGTCGGGTCTGGGTTTTTCTTCAGCAGTGTGGGGGGAACGGTGTCCACGATTGTGGCTGAACGGGAACAGGGCACGCTCAAACGGTTGTTTCTATCGCCCATGAGCGGGTTGAGTTATTTTCTGGGTATTTTTCTGGCCTATGGTGTGGTGGCCGCAGGGCAAGTCCTACTGGTTGCTCTGGTGGCGGCTTACATGGGGGCGCGGTTTCATGGGGATTGGTGGTTGGGCACCCTGATAGTTGGGTTGACGGTGGCAGCCTATGTGGGGTCGGGATTCGTGCTGGGGACCCAATTGGCCCGCCGGACAGACGATGTGAATGCTTTGGTCGCAGCGTTCGGTTTGCCATTTGTGATCATCGGGGGTACGTTTCTGCCGACAACCTTGTTCCCAGAGAATTTGTTAGAGGTGGCGCGTTACACCCCCGTCTATCACATGAACGAAGCGTTGTTGCGGGTGGCAATCCACGGGGATGGTTGGGCCGATGTGGGCGAGCACCTCACGTATTTAGCGGTCTTCAGCGGGGCGATGGTGGTAGTGGGATGGGTGTCCTACGTGCGCATGGTGCAACGGGAACGACAGTTGTAGGCTTCTGGATTCATGCCACAATGGGAGACATAGCGCAAGTCAATCATCATGCCCGCATTTTTTACCCCCTGGCTGAAGCAGGCTGGCTTTTTGGATGATTTATGGATACGTATTGGCCATGTAGGGTCGCGCCCGGTGCATGTGTCGGATGATTGGAGCCAGGGGGGTTGGGATGTGTTTGCGCCCAATTTGCAAATCTATGGTTTTGATGCCGACCCGGACGCTTGTGATGCAGCCAATGCCGCCGTTGCTGAAAAAGGAATCACGTGGCAGGAAACCCATGTTCCCCTGGTGCTGAGCGACCGTTGTGGTGTGCAAACGCTGTACATTACCCAAGACCCAATGTGTTCATCGCTCTATCCTCCGAACGAACCGTTCCTGGCGCGTTTTCAGGTAGAAATGGACATGATGAAGGGGGTGGCAACGGTCGAGGTTGAGACAACCACCTTGGATACCTTTTGCCAAGAGCAGGGGATTCCGGGGTTGGATTTCTTGCGCACGGATGTGCAAGGAGCGGATTTGGATGTATTGCGGGGAGCGACCAATCAACTGGCGCGTAGTTTACTGGCCGTGGAAATGGAAGTGATTTTTTCGCCCCTGTATGTGGGCCAGCCCTTGTTTGCAGATATTGATACATTCATGCGCCAGCACGGGTTTATGCTAATGCAGTTGGGGTTGCATGCAGGCGCTTCGCGGCGGTGGTTTCCAGTGGTTAACAATCCGGCCATTTATCGGGGCCAAAAACTCTGGGGCGATGCTGTTTATGTACGAGATTTATTGGCTCCAGAGACCCCAGACCAATGGCGCACACCCAATCACATTTTCAAACTCGCCTGCCTCATGGACGTTAAAGGCTACTGGGATTACGCAGCAGAGTTGTTTGTGCATTTGCTGGAAGCCCATCAATGGCCGCTTCAGGATGTAATGTTATAGCTAAAAACATTTAGTCTGACGTAGAATAAGGCTGATAGGTTACGGAGTGATGTCTATGCCTTACAGCACA
>JANWVM010000075.1 GCA_025056115.1 Gloeomargarita sp. SKYG116 | reverse complement strand
AAACGCCTTCCATCCCGATGAACCTCAGATGGGTGTTAATGTCTCAAATTCCTTATCCCGGTATGCGGGATTGAAACGCAAAATTCGCAACCAGGTTTGCAGTCCCTGTAAGGTCTCAAATTCCTTATCCCGGTATGCGGGATTGAAACACCTGCTTTTCTGGTGTCATGTCCACGTTGCAAAGATGTCTCAAATTCCTTATCCCGGTATGCGGGATTGAAACAGCGTACATCGCCCGTAGCTGGGCGAGTGCTTCCTTGGTCTCAAATTCCTTATCCCGGTATGCGGGATTGAAACTGTTCACGGTGGGGGCTGCAGGGGTAGCGGTCAAGGGTCTCAAATTCCTTATCCCGGTATGCGGGATTGAAACGGCTCTGGCGCGTATAACCGGCACTGAATTGTTGAGTCTCAAATTCCTTATCCCGGTATGCGGGATTGAAACTCACAGGCCAGCAATGCCCAGGGCAAGTTGAAGGATGTCTCAAATTCCTTATCCCGGTATGCGGGATTGAAACTTGACCGGCAACGCGCCGCTCGCTGCATCCCCAGTCGTCTCAAATTCCTTATCCCGGTATGCGGGATTGAAACTACAACTTCTCCTTGCTGCGGCCCAAGGATACGGAAGTCTCAAATTCCTTATCCCGGTATGCGGGATTGAAACCACAGAATTCTTGCCAGTCACGACGGGGACTGGTTGTCTCAAATTCCTTATCCCGGTATGCGGGATTGAAACTTGCCTTGCAAGAGGTTTTCTTGGCGCTCTTGCTGGGTCTCAAATTCCTTATCCCGGTATGCGGGATTGAAACAACCAATAAGGAACTTTTATAAATAAATCGCTCTATGTCTCAAATTCCTTATCCCGGTATGCGGGATTGAAACCCTTGGTGGCGCGTTGCCAGGCCGCACTGATGCGCTGTCTCAAATTCCTTATCCCGGTATGCGGGATTGAAACCTGTTCCAACTTGTTGAGACGAATCACAGGAGAATTGTGTCTCAAATTCCTTATCCCGGTATGCGGGATTGAAACGACATCTTTTTCCTCCAAACCTACACCACTATAATAGTCTCAAATTCCTTATCCCGGTATGCGGGATTGAAACTAACAAAACTTTACAATTGGGCTTTTTGAAGCTGAAAGTCTCAAATTCCTTATCCCGGTATGCGGGATTGAAACAGGAATTTTCTTATTTTTTCCATGCCTTTTGCTACAGTCTCAAATTCCTTATCCCGGTATGCGGGATTGAAACCATTAGGAGGCGCTGCTGTAACCTTAGCGCAAGGGGGTCTCAAATTCCTTATCCCGGTATGCGGGATTGAAACTGACAAAAAAAACCATGAGCCGTAATGACTCATGGCTGTCTCAAATTCCTTATCCCGGTATGCGGGATTGAAACCCGTAAAACTGCTGGGCCGCCGCCAGCGCCATGTGAGTCTCAAATTCCTTATCCCGGTATGCGGGATTGAAACACGGCACTGTCAAAGAAATTCCGCAATTCCATCGTGGTCTCAAATTCCTTATCCCGGTATGCGGGATTGAAACAGAATTTCGACATCCTAACCCTCGTGGGGGTTGGAATGGTCTCAAATTCCTTATCCCGGTATGCGGGATTGAAACCTTCGATGCTGCTCGCTGCTTTTTTGATGCTCTTCGAGTCTCAAATTCCTTATCCCGGTATGCGGGATTGAAACAAGCATTGTGACAAAAAATGAGTTGAAAAATGAATGTCTCAAATTCCTTATCCCGGTATGCGGGATTGAAACCTGCTGCAGCCGCGTTGCTGTGTGGTGGCACTGCTGGTCTCAAATTCCTTATCCCGGTATGCGGGATTGAAACATGGGCTGGAGAGATTATCCGGTGAATACGTTATTGTCTCAAATTCCTTATCCCGGTATGCGGGATTGAAACTTGAGATTTTCCTGGGCAAAGGCGAGCTGGTCCTTGTCTCAAATTCCTTATCCCGGTATGCGGGATTGAAACCAGGATATTTAGGCACGCCTGCATCGCTTCGCTATTGGTCTCAAATTCCTTATCCCGGTATGCGGGATTGAAACCTAAGCTGGACGGCAAGCCCCTGGTGTTGTGGGTAGAGTCTCAAATTCCTTATCCCGGTATGCGGGATTGAAACCAAGAAGGGGCGTCAGCAGGAGCAACCAGTCGAAGAGTCTCAAATTCCTTATCCCGGTATGCGGGATTGAAACGTGGTTTTCCCACAACCTGCGACAGCATTAACAGAGTCTCAAATTCCTTATCCCGGTATGCGGGATTGAAACATCGGGCAGGCGATTATACGACCACCCAAAGTCAACGTCTCAAATTCCTTATCCCGGTATGCGGGATTGAAACCACTAGCACAAGTGATAGTTGAATCTAGCCAAAGCAGGTCTCAAATTCCTTATCCCGGTATGCGGGATTGAAACATAACTTCCGCTGTACAAGTGCAGTAAAACCTCAGGGGTCTCAAATTCCTTATCCCGGTATGCGGGATTGAAACCCTTGTTGTCCCATAAGAACCTCCTAAAACTACATCTAAGTCTCAAATTCCTTATCCCGGTATGCGGGATTGAAACGTCAACCGCTTTGCCGCTTTATTGTAACTCCGTAAAGTCTCAAATTCCTTATCCCGGTATGCGGGATTGAAACCTATCACTCCTGGCGCAAGTGGTTATGCTCAAGTAGGTGTCTCAAATTCCTTATCCCGGTATGCGGGATTGAAACTATTAAATGTTTTGGCTTCTATCTATAAGTTTTTGTTGTCTCAAATTCCTTATCCCGGTATGCGGGATTGAAACATCCGCTCCGGCGAATCCGTATATTGCTTGATTTTTGTCTCAAATTCCTTATCCCGGTATGCGGGATTGAAACAAAACGGCACAGAATGGTACCCGGGCTGGTCTGGCGTGTCTCAAATTCCTTATCCCGGTATGCGGGATTGAAACGCAGCATCGAGCAGCGGCGAGGACAAGGACAATGAGCGGTCTCAAATTCCTTATCCCGGTATGCGGGATTGAAACTGCGATTCCCTCGTGGAAAGCGGCTGCGGGTGCCACGGTCTCAAATTCCTTATCCCGGTATGCGGGATTGAAACCACCTACCGACCAACCATTTTGCTCAGCTATAAAAAGTCTCAAATTCCTTATCCCGGTATGCGGGATTGAAACCGACGCCAGGCGATGCCAACCCTATGCCCAGCTAGCGTCTCAAATTCTTTATCCCGGTATGCGGGATTGAAACAAGTTCCGCACAAACGGCATCGAGCGCTCGTCAATGTCTCAAATTCTTTATCCCGGTATGCGGGATTGAAACATCTTCTGAAAACCAACCTATCGCGTGGTGCTCAGGAGTCTCAAATTCTTTATCCCGGTATGCGGGATTGAAACTTCTAGTAAGCCTGCAAGCACTAGGACATCCAAAAGTCTCAAATTCTTTATCCCGGTATGCGGGATTGAAACAGCAGTCCTGGCCGGCGGTCACCGTCAGCCACCAAGTCTCAAATTCTTTATCCCGGTATGCGGGATTGAAACCACGTCTGTAAATTGGTAATGCATTTTCTATTTCAGGTCTCAAATTCTTGATCCCG
>JANWVM010000074.1 GCA_025056115.1 Gloeomargarita sp. SKYG116 | reverse complement strand
AGCGTCCCCACCAAAAACACCGTGGTCGCCAGCGGTCGCCGGAAGGGGTTTTGGAACTTGTTGACGTTCTCGATAAAAGGCACCAGCGCCAAGCCCACCGGCACCGACGCCATGGCTAGCACTCCCAGCAACTTGTTGGGCAGGATGCGCAGCAATTGGAACGTGGGATAGAAGTACCACTCCGGCAGGATTTCCAAAGGCGTGGCAAAGGGATCGCCCGGCTCGCCAATCATGCTGGGGTCGAGTACCGCCAAGCCAACAATGCAGGCAAACGTCCCCATGATCACAATCGGGAAGATGTACAGCAGGTCGTTGGGCCAAGCCGGTTCGCCGTAGGAGCTGTGACCGAGTCCCTTGGCCAGCTTCATGCGCAGCTTGGGGTCAGACAAGTCAGGCTTTTTGATGTTGGACATAGGATTCTCCTCGCAGATGAGATTCAGCGTAACACAGCGTCAGCTTAGAGGGGACCGGAAATGCCCTGCTTACGAATCATTAAGAAATGCATCAGCATGAATACCGCCGTCAACCAGGGCAGGACAAAGGTGTGGGCGCTGTAAAAACGGGTCAACGTCCCCTGGCCCACCGCCACGCCCCCGCGCAGCAGTTCCACCAGCAGCGGACCCACCACCGGAATCGCCTCCGGCACACCTGTCACAATTTTGGCCGCCCAGTAACCCACCTGGTCCCAAGGCAGGGAGTAGCCAGTGACGCCAAACGACACCGTCAGGACCGCTAGCACCACACCTGTGACCCAGGTCAGCTCCCGGGGTTTTTTGAAGCCGCCGGTTAGGTATACGCGAAACACGTGCAGGATCATCATTAGTACCATCATGCTGGCCGACCAGCGGTGGATCGAGCGGATTAACCAGCCAAAGTTTACTTCGGTCATGATGTAGGCCACCGAGTTAAACGCCTCCGCCACCGTGGGCCGGTAGTAGAAGGTCATGGCAAACCCCGTGGCAAACTGGATTAAAAAGCAAGTCAATGTAATACCACCCAAGCAGTAAAAGATATTGACATGGGGGGGTACATACTTGCTGGCGACGTCATCAGAAATCTCCGTCAAGTCCAGGCGTTCATCGAACCACTTGAACAGGGGAGAATCGGTTACTTGCTTGGTAAACATAAGTGCAGTTTCTCAAACAAATGCGTGTGGGTTGACACCCGGTTTGTTTACATCCTTTAATGTACCGCAAATCACTGGCGTCTCGCATCCGCCTCCATCCCGGCCAAAACTAGGCTAAGATAGGCCAGATAATACATTTTTACTGGTTGGGGTTGCATGTCCATCCTGGCAGCCATTGGTGTTTTAGCCATTCTCGTGTGTATTCATGAACTAGGGCACTTTGGCGCGGCCCGGCTGTTGGGGATACGGGTGAGTCAGTTTTCTTTGGGATTTGGCCCGGCATTGTGGTCGTACCAGGGCAAGGACGTGTTGTACGCGGTGCGGGCGATTCCCCTAGGTGGGTACGTCGGGTTTCCTGATGATGACCCTGACAGCGACATTCCCAGCACCGATCCGGATCTACTGCGCAACCGTCCAATTGGTGACCGCGCTTGGGTCATGGTTGCCGGGGTGCTGGCCAATTTAGTTTTTGCCTACGTTATTTTGACGACCCAAGTGCTGACGGTAGGCATTCCCCATGTCGTGTACCAACCAGGCGTGCGAGTGCCCCAGATTGCGGTGGAGATGAGTCCAGTAGCCCAACGGGCCGGTTTGAAAGCCGGGGATGTGATCGTGGCGGTGGACGGTGAACGGTTACCGGCTGGCAAAACGGCTGTTCAGCACGTGGTGCAGACCATTCAATCCCGCCCCCATCAACCAGTCCGTTTGGAGATTCAGCGGCAAGCGACCCGGTTGACGGTAACGGTTGTCCCGGAATTGGCAGCCAATGGCCGGGGTCGAATTGGGGTGCAGTTGCAGGAGAATGTGCAGGTAGAAACTCGTCGCGCCCGCCACTTACTTGAAGGTATTGTTCTAGGAGCGCAGGAGTTTTACCGGTTGCTGAGCAGTACATTGCGTGGGTATTGGGAGTTGGTGCAACATTTCCAACAAACTGCCGACCAGGTTGCTGGACCGGTAGCAATTGTGGCAATGGGGGCAGGGTTGGCACGTTCCGGTTGGGTCAATCTGTTGCAGTTTTCTGCCTTGATCAGTATCAATCTGGCGGTCATCAACATCTTGCCCTTGCCAGCGCTGGATGGGGGTCAATTACTCTTGCTGGGAATTGAAGCCTTGCGCGGTCGTCCTTTACCTCCCAAAGTGCAAGAAGGGGTCATGCAAACAGGCCTGTTACTCCTGCTAGGATTGGGGGTTTTTCTCATCATCCGCGATACAGTACGTCTAGTCGGCTCCTAGCCGAAGAGAAATCCCCGCAGCCAGTGCCAAAAATCCCGCAATTTGCACTCCCAAAAATACAGCGTTTCGTCTAACCAACGCAACAGTTGCTCCAGCCAATGCGGTTCGTAACTTTCTACAACCGAGGGAACTTCCAGGGTGGGTTCGGGTAGGACAGGTGAGGGAACCACGACGGGTAGGGGACGGGACGGGCTAGCGCCGGGTAGGGATTCTGGTTTCGGAGCAGCGCCCAACAAGGGAAAACGCCGGAGTTTTCGCCAGAGTTTTTGCAACCATTGCTGCCAGGAAGGTTTGGGTGGCGAAGTAGTTGTCGGAGTACTGGTCCCTAGCGCCGGTGGAGCCGCAGGTCGAAACCACAACCAACGCAACCACTGCCAGAATTGATACCAGCCTCGGCCCAACCGGTGTTGTATCCCCAGTAACCACGTCAATAACCAGCTACGGTAAACCATGACCCTGGACGATGGGGGATAAAAACCATCTTTTTATTATAGTCACCCCCTCCTGCTGGCCTGTTGTAATCCTGCTCACGCTACTAACCCTTGAGACCGGTGGTGGCGATCCCCTGTAGCAGCGCCCGTTGTCCCCACAAAAAGAGCACGACAATCGGGAGTGTTGCCAGGACAATAGCCGCCATCAAAACTGCCCAGTCGCTGGTGAATTGCTCCTGCAAACTGGCCAATGCCAATTGCACCGTGCGCAGTTCGGGACGAGTGGTAAACACCAGTGGTTTGAATAAGTCATTCCATTCCCCGATAAAGGCCAGCAATCCCACCGTAACCAGGGCCGGGCGCGACAAGGGCAAGATAATTTCCCATAAAATTTGCCAGGGTTTGGCCCCATCAATCATTGCCTGGGCTTCGAGTTCGACCGGAATCGTGAGAAAGTATTGGCGCAGTAAAAAAATACTAAATCCACTGGCGCTACTGGGTAGAATTAAGGCCCATATCGTGTTCAGTAAATGACCCGTTTTCAGGATTAAAAAGACGGGGATGACCAGCACCGGCAACGGCACCACAATACTGGCAATTACCAACGCCAAAACCAGGTTTTTCCCGGTGAACTGGTAGCGAGCCAGCGCATACCCCGCCAGCACTGAAGTCAAGCCTTGAGTGATGACCACGCCGACTGCTACAACCGCTGAAACGATAAAAGCCGGTAAAAGCTGGGCTTGTTGCCAGGCAGAGACGTAATTTTGCCAGTGCCATCCAGGACGCAATGACGTTTGTACCACCACCCATCCCGGCCAGAGCACCACGATTGCCCCGAGTCCCAACACCAGCGTACTGAGCCATAAAAGCAGTCGGGATGGAGCCAGTTTAGCTGGACCGACCCAGGGAGTGTTCATTTCACCTGCGACATATCAACCCGATAAAAATTCCATACTCCTTTATCCTGGGACAACTGAAATACATACCAACCGGGTTTGGTGACTTGACT
>JANWVM010000073.1 GCA_025056115.1 Gloeomargarita sp. SKYG116 | reverse complement strand
AATTTTGACGGCAAATTAGTAGTTCAACCTCAATATGATGAGCTAGATGGCTTTTACACTTCATATGATATTGGTGATGAAGGTCAATACTGGCGCTTAGGGAGAACAGATAATAGACTCTTCTACACATCTCGGAAATATGGGTATGCATCCATAAACGGTGAAATCATTGTTGAACCTTTCTTTGGTGAGCCTCCTGAATTTAGAGAGGGTTTGGCTCCGGTGAAAGTAGGTGGCAAGTGGGGATACATTGACAGGAAGGCTAGGATGGTTATTGCTCCCCAGTTTGATAGAGTTTTGAGATTTGATAAGGGCTTAGCTGAAGTGAAACTGGGCGGTAAGTGGGGATACATTGACAAAACGGGTAAGGTAGTCGTCCCTCTCCAGTTTGATAAAGTGCAAGAGTTTAATGAAGGGTTTGCACCCGTATCGTTAGGCGGCAAGTGGGGATATGTTGACAGGACGGGCAAGATAGTCATCCCACCCCAGTTCGATGGTGCAGGTGCATTTCATGAAGGAGTTGCAGTCGTGGCAGTAGGTAGCAAGCAGGGATTTATTGACAAAACTGGCAAGATGATCATTGCCCCCCCGTTCGATGAGGTTTGGGGATTCAGAGAGGGTTTAGCTCCAGTGAAAGTAGGCAGCAAGTGGGGACTTATTGACAAAGCAGGCAAGATGGTCATTTCGCCAAAGTTCGACTACATTTCTCCAGTCGGTCATGGCTTTGCAGTCCAAGCAGGTGGCAAGTGGGGATTTATTAGCAAAACCGGCAAGACAGTCGTCCCACCCCAGTTTGATAAGGTGGAACCATTTGTGGAAGGGTTTGCAGCCGTGGCACTGGGTGGTAAATGGGGATACATTGATGAAGCAGGTAGGATGGTTGTTCCTCCCCAGTTTGATAAAGCGGGAGCATTTGAGCAAGAAGGGTTTGCACCTGTATCGTTAGGCGGCAAGTGGGGATTTATTGACAAAACTGGCAAGACAGTCGTTCCACCCCAGTTTGATGAGGTTATGGCATTTCAGGGAGAGTTATTTCCAGTGAAAGCAGGTGGCAAGTGGGGATTTATTGACAAAGCGGGCAAAACAGTTATTTCCCCACAGTTTGATTTTGTTTTCTCGCTTGAGGGGGGTTTATTTAGGGTTGTAGTAGGTGGTAAGGGAGGAGCAGTTAGTCCAACAGGAAGGCTACTTTTTCGCCCTGAATTTGATGACATTATTCCACCCTCGAGTAGAACACATGGATTAATTATTGTTGGGCAGAACGGCAAGTACAAATATTTCGACAAGTCTGGTAAGTTAGTGGTCTCTAGCCCTGACTGCTAGTAAGGTGGCTCTGTTTTTTCTATGTCTGGATTGACTACTTCAACAGCGTTGCCAACTCTGAAACCGAAAAACTCGACTCCCTACTTGGGGTTGAGCTGCTAGTCATAGGTGATGTCATCCTTTTTGCAGCGACGCGGACTATGAAACGGCTAAGCAATTGATGCGTTTTTTGATGGTCGTAGAAATGCTGGGCGAAGCCAACGCCATCAACTTGTTGAGAACTACAGAACTCTCCGTAAGCATGGCATCACGATTCGCAAGATAATTGACGTTTTCATTGCCATGTACTGCATCGAAAACCAGTACCCACTACTATTCCGGGAGGGGGACTCTCAACCCTTTGTCGAGCACCTAGGTCTGATGCCCGTTATCGAGAGTGCATAACTAAGACTTGGCAGGTTTTTGAAACTGACCGAATTGTAGTTCGTAAACTGTTTCCTCGTGACCCGTTTCCAAAACGATGGGCGAGCGGGGATAGGCCACACACAGCAGGGCAAATCCCTGTTCCATCAATGCTGGGCTTAACCCCATCGCATCTGGTTGCTCCACCGTACCACTGAGAAGGCGAGCGGCACAGGTCGTACAAATGCCCGCCCGGCAAGACGACGGTAATTCCCAGCCCGCTGCAGCAGCGCTATCTAAAATCGTCTGGTTGGCCGGCGCTTGTATCGTGAAAACTTGCCCCTGATGGCGAATTTCGATGGGAAAGATTTCCGTCATCCTCTCTCGCACTCAACCCGCACCAAGTGCATTGTACGCGATTTCTACCCCCACGCTAGGATCAAGGCAGTCCATCGTTGGGGTTCCATGCGGGATATTCACCACGAAACACTCGAACTGTTGGAATGGCCGCGCCTGTGTGAACATCTCGCCACCTTTGCCCAAACGAAGACTGGCAAACAAGCCGCTCAACACTGGCAACCGGCAACGGACCAGGCCACCGCTTTGCAGCTCCTGGCGGAAACCCAAGCGATTGACACGCTGACGGAACGGGGCGTGCGCCTGGATTTATCCAAAGTGGATGACGTATTACCAGCCATTGAGCGTGCGGAACGGGGGGGCCTCCTGAGCGGGTTAGAACTCCTGGCACTGGCGTATCTGTGTCAAACTGCTCGGCAAGTGCGGCGGCAAATAGAAGCCCAGCGGGACATTCCAGTTCTGCAGGCGTTGGTGGCACCCTGGCGCACCCATCCCGAACTGGAACAAACCATTTTCCACTGCATTGACGATGGGGGAGAGGTGACCGACCGCGCCAGTCCCGCCTTAGCCCAGGCCCGCCAGCAATGCCGCCAGACCGAAGAACGCCTCCGGCAAACGCTCCAGCAGATCATGCAAAAGCATCCCCAGGCGCTCCAGGAACCCCTGATGACCCAGCGTCATGACCGCTATGTGTTACCGGTTAAAGCCAGCCACAAGGACGTCATCCCTGGTTTGGTTCACGACACGTCTGCTTCCGGCGCTACCTACTACATCGAACCCCACAGTGTCGTCCCGCTCAACAACGAGTGGCGTATCCACCAAAAACGGGTGCAAGAACTGGCCGAAGCCGTGCGGCAGGCATTGAGTCAGCAGGCGGGAGCGGTGGCTGATGACCTGCGCCAATTGGCTCTGGGGTTAACCCGGCTGGACGTGGCCTACGCCCGTTGTCATTACAGTCGCTGGTTGAACGGTCATCCCCCCCAGTTCGGCCCGAGCGTGCAATTGCGCCAGGTGCGGCATCCCCTGCTGGTCTGGCAAGCCCACCACGAAGCCGGTCGCCCTGTTGTTCCCATTGACTTGTTGATTCCGGCGGATGTGCGGGTGGTGGTGATTACGGGACCCAACACCGGCGGGAAAACGGCGACCTTGAAAACCCTAGGGCTGGTGGCACTCATGGCGCAGGCCGGTTTGTATCTACCAGCGGTGGCCCCGGCGCAACTTCCCTGGTTTGACCAGGTGTTGGCTGACATTGGCGACGAGCAATCCCTCAGCCAAAACCTCTCTACCTTTTCAGGCCACATCACCCGCATCCAGCGGATTCTCCAGGCCGCTACTTCCGAGTCGCTGGTTCTTTTGGACGAAATTGGCGCCGGCACTGACCCTACTGAAGGCACAGCCTTAGCGCGCGCGCTGTTGGAAACCTGTGCGGACCAGGCCCGCTTGACCCTGGCGACCTCCCACTACGGCGAACTCAAGCTCCTTAAGTACCAGGACCCCCGGTTTGAAAACGCCGCCGTCGCCTTCGATGACGTCACCCTCGCCCCTACCTATCACCTACTCTGGGGCATCCCTGGTCAATCGCAGGCCCTGCGGATCGCCCAGCGGTTAGGCCTTGACCCTGCCATTCTCCAGCGAGCAGCATCCTATCTCCACAGCAGCCACCAGGAACTCAATCATTTGCTCCGGCAAATCGAACAGCATCGCCAGGAACAAGTGCAGAAAAACCAAGCCGCCGCGGAGCTGCTGGCCCAAGCAGAACAGCTTTACCAGCAAATCCAACAGCAGGCTCAGGAACTCC
>JANWVM010000072.1 GCA_025056115.1 Gloeomargarita sp. SKYG116 | reverse complement strand
GTGGCAATCATCGTCAGGGGTTCTGCTTGAGTAAAAGGACAACGAAAGCCGTCAGGACGTATGGGCGGCCTTCCACCAGCAGGCCCCTAGGGGTACTGCTAAACGCCGACGCCCTGAGCCGGTCAACCAGCTAAGGCGCATGGCCGACTTGGATGCGTTCCTTACCAAGGCCAACCAGTAGGCGGTGGAAGCCAATCCTGTCGCGTCAAAAGTCCCGTCCTGACGGGGTTGATGACGTGGATGACATGCTTGTTCCGGCCTACCCAACTCACCACCACCCCAGGGATGCAGGTGGAGTATGTAGGGACTGGGCCGCATCTCAAGCGGGTGTGTGATGCAGCCCATCAGGGACAAGGGTTGTTTGTGAAGTCGGTGGACGGGGAGGTGGCGGTGGCAGGCCACCCACCGCGTCCCCATCAGTGACTTAAGGCCGGTCGACCCATAAGCCCAGCTAATGGCAGATGGTCACCGCGATGCGGGACCCACTTATAGGTCCAGCTCCCAGTCTTGTCTCTGGCGCTGGCGGGACAGGGCTTGCTCGTAAATTTGGGTGAGTTGTTCTTGCCACCAGGCCATTTCGTCGGGAGATGCTTCTCGCAAGTCCAGGTTGAGCCATCCTCCGGAGATTCTGACCTGAGGCATCCCAAGTTTCAGTCGGCACTGTGGCGCTTTCAGTTCCAGGCATGCATCGAACAGCTCGTAGATGCGGGCGGCGGCGCGGTCTTGCAGGTCTTCATCTTGGCCTTGGGTGGGTTCAGGCTGCGGGGGCTGGGGTGGCTCCCGTTTCAGATGATCCACCAGAGAGCTTAAGGGCACTGGTGTTGGGGTGGATTGTTTTTGTTCTTGCCGGATGCGCTTCAGTTCCAGTTGTCGCTGTCGTTCTTGTTCTCTCTGGATGCGTTCCAGTTCCAGTTGTCGCTGTCGTTCTTGTTCTCTCTGGATGCGCTCCAGTTCTAGTTGGCGTTGGCGTTCTTGTTCTCGACGACGGCGTTCTTCCTCTTGCTGCTGCTCAATCGCTTTTTCAAGCAGGGTCACCAGTTCGCGGGTGTCAGCGGCTGGGAATAGCTCCATGCTCCACAAGTACTCTTGTCCTTGTTTCTGAATTCCCGCAATCCCTAACTCATACGCTGTCTGTAAAAGCCTGCTCGCGCGTTCTTTTTCCCTTCGCCACTGCTCAAGCTGCCGCTCATAGTCATCCCGCATCGGGTGAGTCTGTTGGGTCTTCCGTTCCCACGCCGTTGCCGCCGGGCCATAGTGTGGTTGTTTGGGCCGGTCTATCCCGCGGGCCCCTAGACTGCGGCAATCAACCCGCTGGTTGTATTTCTGCAGGTACAAATTACACAACCGCTCCCATTCCTGTCTCATCCAGGTAATTTCGCTAGCGCTTTGGGTGGGCAAGTCAAGCTG
Source organism: Gloeomargarita sp. SKYG116 (assembly GCA_025056115.1). Lineage (GTDB taxonomy): Bacteria > Cyanobacteriota > Cyanobacteriia > Gloeomargaritales > Gloeomargaritaceae > Gloeomargarita. Next base: position 2,698 of record JANWVM010000072.1, on the reverse strand, counting down.
CCTAATTTTCTCCCCAAACTCTCCCCGCTCATTGATTCGCCGCGTAGCCATCAACAGGTGGGCGTGATAATTCCGTTCATCCCCTTGCTGGTGTGGTTCGTGGATGGCCAGATCGATCACTGTCTGGTATCTCGCCATCAGCGCCGTCGCAAACGCCTGTACCAGTTCCCGCCGCTCCTGCTTATTGAGTTCATGGGGGATGGCCACCAACACTTCACGCGCCACTCGTGCGTCTTTCCGCTTTTCAGATCGCTCCGCCGCATTCCATACTTCTTGCCGATTCAGATAGCGTGCCCCAGCGGGACAATACAGTGCTGCGTATTCAACACCCGACCGGCGGCTGTAGTCATACCTGATTCGCTCTTGCCCCTGCTCTTGCACCAGGTCATCCCCAGCACGGTAGGCCGATGCCGCAACCGCGCTTGCAGACCTGCCCCTCTGGAACGTTTTGACCTTCAGGTGGTAGATGGCCATGGCTTTCTGATGCGGGGGTGCAGGGGGCTACCCCCCTGCCGCACACGAACAACTGTCCCCAAGCGTAGCGCAGGGGTGCCCCGTAGGGGCAAGGTTGTTAAGTGTGCGCCTTTGCGACTATTATAGAATGGAGTGGCTGCGGGTTGTCAATGGTACCGACCAAGGCTCAGCTTGAGTATCGCTGGCGCTATCGTCTGGATTATGGCGATGTCTCTCCTTCATTGCGCACCCATTGCTTGTGCGTGCTGGGAAACTGGTGTTTGGGCAAGTTGCTAGGGCCAAATACCCTGGGGTTGCGGGAGTACTTGGAAGGAACAGATAAGCTAAAGCTGCTTACCTACTTTGTCGGGACAGAGATACCCCCTGACCTTGATTTGGGAGAGATGAAAGAGTTACACAACCTGGACCTGCCTGCTCGAACGATAACCCGCCGCTTTAGAACCCACTGCTTGTGCATTCTAGGAGCTTGGGTCGTCCGCCGCTGTCGCGAGTTCCCCGACTCGCTAGAGGTGTATCTGGTAAATAGCGGTTATATTGAGAAAATAAAGGAGTTTCTTGGAGGGCACATGCCAAGAGCAACCAAGAAAGCTGAGCAGAGAATTCCGAGAGAGAAGCAACAGCGAGCGACGGAAGCGATTAAACATCTGCTCCAGCAGTTGGAACAGGAAGAAGAAGATAGCTTGATGCTATGGATAAAGAGCAACGCTGAGCACTTACGTAAACTTTTTGATAAAGGATATAAGCTGATAGAGATTGCCGAAATAGTTAAGCGGGAGTTAGAAGCAGAAGCTAGTGCGACTTACCTGGCTAGGCTGATTGGTCAAGTCGTAAAGACACGGAAGCGAACACGGAAAGATGCTGTACCAGAGCCCAAGACTAAGACTGAAGGAGAGAAAGATAAATCTGATGCTGAGATAAGCCAGCCCGCACCAGAAAGACCTAAGAGTGAAACACATCAGCCCAGCCTGAGAGAGCAACTTTTTAGGCTCTCACCGCAACCGCAATCGCATTATGAAGGTTCTGGTTTGGTGGAGTAGCAGGGGGACAGTTGGCAAGTCCACAGGTGCAGCCCACACCATTGGGGCAATTGCTTTTGCCAAAAAACGGGTGGCCTGGATTGACGCTGACCCTGAAGGAAGCCTGAACCGCTGGCTAGAGCGATTCCTGAAAAAACACCCCCAGCTCAGACCGTTCATCTCAGAAGAAACAGACGGGGCGGACTATCTCGTGATTGACTGTCCGCCAGGCGACAATGAACGGGCACGACAGGCTCTCCAGTGGGCCAGCCTTATCTTGATTCCCACAACCGTTGGCCCAACCGAACGCGAACGATTCTCCCACCTGCTCACCACCCTGAGCCAACACGCACCAGGCAAGCTCACTGGGCTGATCCTCAACCAGTTCGACCCCACAGCCAACGAGATTCGCCGGTTCAAGGCAGAGATTCTCCAACAGCCAAATTGTCCCCCCATCTTGGCCGCGTGGCCGCACCGCCAAGCCTGGAAAACCGCCTGGACAGAAGGCAAGTGCGTTTGGGAGACTGGCTGGGGGCATAAACCCGCCGCAGAGGAATGGAAAAAGTTTGAGCAAGCGGCATGGCAACTCTTAGGCCAAACCGGTTGGTAGGGTGCAATTACCACGGTTGGCAAGTGTACTCCCGAACAGTGAGGCGGTCTGGGATACGTGCGGGAGGGCGAGACCGTGCCCGAATTTGGAAAGGCACACCACTTTCGACGGGCTGGGCAACCCCATCTCGGCTTTCGGTAATGGCCACCGCCGAGAAAGCACCTACTTCGCTGCCATTCTGCTCCATTGCGATAACCATGATGAGTGCGCCACGGCAATTGACGTTGCCCACCCCCGTTGCCTCGACGGTGTAAGTGCCATCGTACTCGTCAATGAGCGTCACATTTTCAAAGCGGAACGCCTGACGCGACACCTCCACAAAGTTATGCCGGTTTGTTCGAGTGTTCTCCCTTGGGAGAAGCGACCCAATCAAGCTGAACGCTAATACCACCACTAAGATAATCCGGTCTCGACGCTTGAGCCTGAGAAAACTCTCCCACATCTGCTGCACAACATTTGAAGGCTGAGCAGGCTTTTTGATCATTGGTTCGTTTGTCCATCGGCTGACAGGTTTCGGCTTTTCATCCATAGGCAATCTCAGTTACCAGCGGCGGCGGCGGCCGTCTCCATTGTGGCGCCGGGCGGGGCACCCCGTCTG
>JANWVM010000071.1 GCA_025056115.1 Gloeomargarita sp. SKYG116 | reverse complement strand
AACTCTTCAAACTCTTTACTGAAGGGGGGCACCAGCAGGCTAATTAAAGTGGTAATTAAGCCCAACAACGTCAGCATCGTAATGGCAATGGCTACCCCCTGGGAAATTTTCCACCGCCGCAGAAAATTCACCGCGCCATCCAAGGCAACCGCCAACACCACCGCCGCAAAAACCAATAGCAACAAAAACCGGATTTCCCACAGGATATACAGGGCAATGAGTAGGACGATTAAGCCAAACCAATCCCCCAACTTCATAGCACGTCCCGCCCCAAGAACGGTTGCAACACTTCTGGGACTTGAATGCGACCGTCCGGACGTTGATAGTGTTCCAGAATCGCCGCCATGGTCCGTCCCACCGCCAGCGCCGAACCGTTGAGCGTATGCACAAATTCCGTTCCCTTTTTTCCTGGTTCGCGGTAGCGAATGCTTGCCCGCCGCGCCTGGAAATCGCCAAAGTTGGAGCAACTGGAAATTTCCCGGTACATGTTCTGCGACGGCAACCACACTTCCAAATCAAAGCACTTTTGCGCCCCAAACCCCAAATCTCCCGTACACAATTCCACCACCCGGTAAGGTAATTTCAGCGCTTCCAATAACACCGCCGCATCCCGCACCAATTGCTCATGTTCTTGGGGAGATGTTTCGGGACGCACAATTTTGACCAGCTCTACCTTATTGAACTGGTGCAGGCGAATGAGTCCCCGCGTATCCCGGCCATAACTTCCGGCTTCCCGGCGAAAACAAGGTGTCCAGGAACAGTGATAAATCGGCAATTGTTCAGCGCTTAAAATTTCATCCCGGTAGAGATTAGTGACAGGGACTTCCGCCGTAGGAATCAGCCACAAATCGTCATCCCGACAAGCAAAACTTTCCTGGGCAAATTTGGGCAATTGACCCGTGCCAGTAAGTGCTTGACTGTTGACCAAAAAAGGCGGTAAAACTTCCACATAGCCCCGCGCGATATGTTGCGCCAGCATCCATTGAATCAAGGCCCGCTCCAGTTCCGCCCCTGCTCCCCACAGGGTCACAAACCGGCTCTGGGCAATTTTGGTGGCTCGTTCCGTCTCCAAAATCCCCAATTTCTCCGCAATTTCCCAGTGGGGCAACACGTCGGTTTTTGGTTTGTATTCATCCCCCCAGCGATAACATTCCACATTCGCCGTTTCATTACTCCCGACGGGCACATCTGGCGCGGGTAAATTCGGCAATTGCAAAAGCCATTCCTGCAGTTGGTGTCGCAGTTCCCGTTCTTCTTGCTCTAGCGTTGCCAGGATATGTTTAATTTCTTGCCCCCGCTCCCGCAGTTTCGCCACCGTTTCTGGGTCAGCCCCCTGGCGCATCAGTTGCCCCACCTGCTTGCCAATCTCATTGCTTTCGGCCTGGAGCTGGGACCGCTGCTTTTCCCGCTGGCGCACCTGGGCGTCCAACGCTAGGATGGGTTGCAAATCAATATCTACCTGACGGGTCGCCAACCGCGCCGCCACCTGTTCCGGCTGCTCCCGAATCAATCTAATATCTAACACCGCAATTTATTTGCCCGACGCGCCATCTGCGATTGTACCGGAAGCCGGCTCAAAACTCGCACAGCCTTGGCATGGCCCCAGGGGATTTACAGCACAGCGTATCAATTCTGATAGGGCATTGTATTTACAGCGTCCATCGCCAATGATCCATTTGCCCCGCCAGCGGTTGCGGTCGGGATGCGCGATTTGCACCAGCAGAGCCATTTTATGGAGTTGGTAGCGTCCTCCCCGGTATTGGTAGCGATGGCGGCGTTCCAAAACCATATAGAGCTGGCCGTTGACTTCCACCGCGTGACCCGGTTGGGGTTGGTTGGGCAACAGAAACTCCCCCAGGGGTTCCGTGGAAGGGTTGAGCAGGATTTCAGTGGGTACGGTTTCGGGCGGCATGGTGCATCGGTCAATCCCCTCACATTTAAGGTAGCGGTTTCGGCGTGTAGGTGCCCCGTAAGAAATCATAAATATCTTGGTAAAATTCCCGCTCCTGGGGGTCGTCATGCACCGCCATGCGCTCTAGTGACCGTTGCCCGAGAAAGTACGCGCAGGCCGATTCGGTCATGTAGCCGTAGAGAACGCCCCCGTTGAGATATTCCCGAAAGCGCCGCTGGCGTTCGCCCTGCACGGCAATGGGTTCATCCAGTTCCAGGTAGTATTCCATTTCAATACCGGCTCCCCGTTGCTGGGCGGCTTGGGCGGCTTGGGCCAGATTCACCCCCCGTTGATAAAACATGTAATTGGGTTGCAAAAAGGCCACGTCAAAGTAATAGTTTTGGTAATCATCCAGCAGGTGAATGTTGTAGGTGCTGTAGAAGGGAATCCAGAAAAAGGCCCACCCCATCTGATGAATAAACCGGCGTAGTTCTTTGAGCAACCAGTGGTCGTCCACATCCCAGCAACGAAACACGGTTTCAAACATCCAATACATCCCCAAAATATGGACGTAATTGAGACGGGGCAAGCGTTTTTGGAGTTCGCTGATAAACCATTGACAAGCGGCTAGACGTTGACGGGTGGCGCGGTCGAGATTTTGTCCTTGGGTGGAAAAATTCCAGCCCTGGTAGCCAAAATCAGTCTGGGTGATGTGGGGATAGGGAATCATCAAAACGGCATTGCGCTTGTGGGGTAAAGGGGTGGGGATATGGGGGAGCAATTCGGCAATGGTTTGGTCTAGGGTGCGCAAGGTAGCGGCGTAAAAATCCAGGAGTTCTTCCCACTCTTGGACGCCGGCGGGTTGGGGGGAACACACGGCAAAAAAATCCCCTTCCCCACTCATGGTCGTACCCACATTAATATCGGCACGATAATCCCGGCCATTGCGGCTGGTGATATTCAAGAACAAAAACGAGTCAAACAACCAATCGTGCCAGACGCCGCTAGGGGATTGATGGGCGACATAAAACTGTAAATCGGCTATGGTCCAGGGTTGACTGGCATGACCGTACATCAGGACAAGATGCTGCAAATAGTTGTACGTGGTCTGGCGCGGGGGGAAGTAGGGCATGGGGTCACTCGCAAGCGCTGTAGGTTCTTTATGTTACTGGAAATCCTTGTGCTACGTTAGAGACGGTCAAGGGGATACCGCGATGCGCTGGCAACAACTGGGATTAGGGCTGTTGTGGCTGGGGTTTGTGAGCTATGCATTTCTGGGAGCGCCGCCGCCGCAACCCGATACGTGGGAATTCATCCAGCGTTTGATTCGGTTTCAGGTGGAAGGCGTGAATCCCCTGGTGGTGGCCCTGTTCAATCTCATGGGGGTGTGGCCGGGCATGTACGCCAGTGTGTTGCTCACGGATGGACGCGGGCAAAAAATTCCGGCCTGGCCGTTTGTCACCCTGTCGTTTGCGGTGGGTGCGTTTGCCCTGTTGCCCTACTTGGCGTTGCGCCGCCCGTTTCCCCGCTGGCAAGGGTCGGAATCGCTCCTGTTGCGCGTTTGGAATAGCCGTATCCTGGGCGGGGTGTGGTTGCTATTGTCGCTGGGCTTGCTGCTGTATGGTCTAGGACAAGGGAGCTGGGCGGACTGGTGGGATGCGTTTCAAACCAACCGGTTTATCCACGTGATGAGTTTGGATTTCACCCTGCTGTGGCTGTTGTTTCCAGTGGCTGCCTGGGATGACCTACAACGCCGGGGTCTTACGCATCGAGGGTGGTTAGCGCTGATGCTACTACCTGCGGTGGGCGCCGCCTTGTATCTAACGTTGCGACCGGGGTTGCCTAACGCTGCGCCTGCCACTGTTGCCGCTGGGCAGGAGTAAGCACCTGGTACATCTGACTCAGGGTGCGCAGGCGTAAAGCCGCTAGTTGTCGGCGCTGTTCCGGGGTCAAGTCGAGATGCGAGGTGTTCTGCCAGAGGCTGTCGGGCGTCCACTGGGCTTGCTGGTCGGGCGTGAGCAGGCGAAGGGCGTGGTGGTGGGCGGTTGTTTGAATGTCCTGGAGACGGTTGCGCTGGGCAGTGGAAAGGTTGAGTTGCGCGGCGAATGGGGGGTCGGGCAAGGTTGCTGGATAAAAAGCGGGCACCGCCACCACGAGCCCCAAAAGCAGGGGTAGCAACAGGATTTCCATAAATTTCGCCAAGCCTTGCGAGCAACGTTGCCCATTCAGACGGGCTGAGCAGCCGGTTGTTCCCCAGTGGTGCTACAGTACAACCAAATCGTTCCAGGCAAAACCTAT
>JANWVM010000070.1:3952-4308 GCA_025056115.1 Gloeomargarita sp. SKYG116 | reverse complement strand
GACTGCGGCGACAACGTAAACATCCGTACTGGCAATAGCAGTTAAGTAAGTTTTCTAGCATAGGTCAGCGCAGGGCGGTCAGTTACAGGGCCGCTCTTTTTTTATTGGTTTAAGCAATGGCTTCAGGGTCAATGCCATGACTGCGCAAGTAGGCAGTGAGTCGTTCGGCGCGTTGGCGTTCTTGCTCGGCCTGCTGAACCCACTCCACCGTTGTTTTGAACCGCTCTCCTCGGGGCGCATAGATCACCAGTTCATCTAGCTGACAAGCAAAGCGAACCCCCAACCGCGGACTTACCCATCCATCGAGTGACTCCAACGGCTCCAGCTCCAACCCACGCCGCACAAAACCACAACCC
>JANWVM010000070.1:0-3943 GCA_025056115.1 Gloeomargarita sp. SKYG116 | reverse complement strand
ATTTGTGGGTCGTAGATGTAGTACTCCTCCACCCCATAGCGCTCATAAAAATCGAGTTTCTTGACCATGTCCGTCAGCCGATTCCCCGGCGACAGGATTTCAAAGACCACCTGCGGCGCAATGTTGTCTTCCTCCCACTGCCGGTAGGAACCCCGGTCACCTTTCGGTCGCCCAAACACCACCATCACACCCGGCGCCGTGCGAATCTCTGGGCGCCCCTCCACTGGATACCACAATAAATCCCCTGCTACAAAGACATCTGGGCGTTCCGCCAACAACCATTCCAAGTTCTCTTTAATCAACACAATCCAGCGAAATTGCAACGTGTTATCCGCCATCGGTCGCCCGTCCCGCTCCGGGTAGATGATCTTCTGTTGCGCTGTTGTTGCCATTTCGCTAGACGCCCCTTGCAAATTGCCCCAAATGATGCCCCTGTTTCTACTATAGGCAGTTCGCTAGGATGAGATACGTCTGCACTCGGCAAGAGAAATAGTGGCAGGCATGGACATTTTGATTATTGGCGGGGGCATCATTGGGCTGAGTGTGGCCGTTGCCCTAGCTAAAAGCCAGAAACAGGTGGGCATTATAGACGGCGGCTTTACGGGCATGGCCACCACGGCTGCTGCAGGGATGCTCGCTCCCGGCGCCGAACAACTCCCCCCCGGACCCATGCGGGACTTTTGCCAAGCTAGCTTGAAACGATACCCCGCCTGGATTGAGGAGCTAGAGCATACGACCGGTCAATCCACCGGCTACTGGCCCTGCGGCATCTTAGCCCCCGCTGACACACCGGAACCAGGCCACCACACCGGCATCTGGATAGACCGCCAGGAACTCGAGCACCAGCAACCTGGCCTGGGGGAGCAATTCGTCGGCGCCTGGTGGTATCCCGACAACGGTCAAGTGGACAATCGCCGCCTTACCCACGTCCTCCGACAGGCCGCCCAATCGCTTGGGGTGCAGTTCTTCGCGCAGGAAACCGTTGTCCAAATTGTCCAGGCTCAAGGCCGAATTAGCCACCTCATGACTCACCAAACCGCTCACCACGCCGAGCACTATATCCTGGCCACCGGCGCTTGGACCCATAAACTTCTCAACCTGCCCGTTTATCCCCGCAAAGGACAAATGCTGGCGCTCCAAATTCCCCCCAGCGCACCCCGCCTGCAACACGTTATTTTTGGCCCCGCCTACCTAGTTCCCCGCCAGGACGGCCATTTGATTATTGGCGCTACCAGTGAAGATGTCGGCTTCCAGGACGGGGTCACGGCCAGCGGTTTGCACACCCTCCTCCAAAAGGCCATGGCCACCTACCCGCTTTTGCAAAATTGGCCCGTTGTGGAAACTTGGTGGGGCTACCGGCCTTTAACCCCCGATGAATGTCCCATCCTTGGCCCTAGTCCCTGGCCCAACCTCACCTTCGCCACCGGTCACTACCGCAATGGTATTCTCCTTGCTCCCATCACTGCCGAGGTCATTAGCAACTATCTCAACGGCAACACTTGGCCTGAAACCCTCAATTTCTGCCGCTGGGAACGCTTCGGCACCAACGTAGAACTTCTGTAGTTTGTCTAGATATCATTCATACATAACCTGTACAATCGCAGGCAATTCGCCCTGACCAAGCTCACGGCAAACTGTTAAGAATTATTACAGTTTCCAGAGTACAACCTGTGGATAAGTTGTGGATAAGTCAGCCAAATCTGTGGATAACTCGAGTCCAGGCTGTGGATTATTTGGGGATAACTCGGAGTAGGCTGTGGATAAAAAACGGGGGTTGTGGATAATTTCAGATTTTATCCACAGGTTATCCACAGGTTATCCACAGGCAGCAAAACGGCAAACCCCGTCCCCATCGGTTATCCACACAAGTTATCCACATATCCACAGGCCCTACTACTACTGATCTAATAAAAATTATGATTAGTTTAGGAGGAGTAGAGGACGGGTGAGGGTGGTAGGATGGCATTACAATTGGTTACACTGGCGCTATGCATTGGACGTGTTCTCAAAAGGACCTGAGCAACCATTTAAGTCTTGTTAGCCGCGCCGTAGCCAACCGACCCACTAATCCCATCCTGGCCCATGTACTGTTAGAAGCCAAAGCTGATGAAGGCGAAGTTATTCTGAGCGCGTTTGATCAAACGTTGTATTTACAAAGTCGGCTGCGCGCCCAGGTGTACGAACCAGGAGGTATTACATTGCCGGCGCGAACACTAGAGAGTTTGATTGCGCGTTTTCCCGATGTAGAGGTGGATGTAGAGACGAACCACTTGCAGGTGACGTTGCGGGCCTTTGCAGAGCGGGATGGCAAAAAAGAGACGCTAGCGGGTCCCTATCAAATTTCTGGGCTGGCCGCCGAGGACTTTCCGGTGTTGCCCATGGTGACAGCGACGCCGATTGACTTGCAACGGGAAGGGTTTCTAGAGGGGCTACGGGGGGTATTGTTTGCCGCCAGCGCTGATGAAACCAAACAAATTCTCACAGGGGTGCATTTGCAAACGCGGGGGGATGTGCTGGAATTTGCGGCAACCGATGGCCACCGGCTGGCGATTGTGGAAACAGCGTTGACAACCAAGCAAGTGCAGGTGCAGGCGACGATTCCGGCTCGGGCGCTGCGGGAACTGGAACGGCTGCTAGGCAAGTACGAGGGCGAGGTTGTACAACTCGCGTTGGAACCCCACCAAGCCGACTTTCGGTTGCCGGTATTGGAAGGAGAAGGATTTCAGCAACGGCTAGTGACCCGCCTGCTGGATGGGCTGTACCCTAACTACCGGCAGTTGTTGCCCAAGGAATTTGCCCGGCGGGTGCTCGTGGAACGAGAGAGCCTAATTCAAGCCTTGGAACGGCTGGCGGTGTTGGTAGGCGGGCGGAATGTTGTTAAATTTATCCTGGACTTGGACAACCTCACCCTAACGACTGAAGGGGGAGAACTGGGACAGGGCCAAGAGCGGATTGCCGCCGAAATTGACGGAGAGGCGTTGGAAGTCGCGTTCAATGTGAGATATATCCTTGAGGGCCTCAAAGCAATGGATGCCTCTCAGGTGCAAATTCAACTCAATTCTGCGACGGCGCCAGTCATTTTTTCGCCTCTTGGCGGCACGAAAATGCTGTACTTGGTCATGCCAATTCAACTGCGGGGTTAACGGTCGTAGGAGCAAAAGGTGCGGGCGACCCGACAAACGCCATAGCGACGGCAGGCATCCAGAGCACGTCGTTCAGCTCCCAACCGGGTCCCATCCCAGGCGTACCCCATGGACCCATCGGCGGTCTCCGCAATCGAGCCACAGGCGTTACGAAACCACAACACGATTTGGCAATCCCCTATCCCAGAGCGGGATTCACACTCTTGGAGCGCCCGGTTTTCTGCCGCTAACCGGCTGCGATACCCCCAGGCGTACCCTTGGGCGTTTGTACGGCGGGACCAGGCAATAGCTCCGTGGGTATCTGGCTGAGCTTGTACCGGCAACATTGCCAGCGCCAGTAGGGTCCCAGCCGTCCAGGGTAGATAGCGAAGTCGGGACGCAAGTTTGTGGTGCATGATAGCTCCTGTAGAGATTTGCCCTTGGATGTTATAGCCGAGCCATCTATGGTTGTCAGCCCTTGGGTCGCAGGGCACGGCCCCGCCTTTGGGTTTTCTCTCCTCTCTCTGACAAACTAAAGCAGCTTGGCTATAGAAGAACCACCAACGGCGCTACGCCCTATAACCCCAGCAGTATATGACAGGCATAGATGACTTGGCTATACGTAGACTCTTCACTCTTCCTAACCCTAGTTATACTCATAGACTATTTGCTGGGTTATTCTATTAGCTTCGCATCCTTCGTTCTCTCTAGATACTCCTGTCGCTCCTGCTCGTTTTGCTCTTGATATAGCTAAGCTGACAAAGGTTGACATATAAAACGGATAGCTTCATCCACGAGAGAACGTAGGTTCCGTTTGGTTA